>LGTG01000402.1 GCA_001190015.1 Candidatus Burkholderia crenata | reverse complement strand
AAAGGCCCCGACATTACCCGATACCCCCGGCGAGAACTCGCCGCAGTTGCGAACGCGCTTAATTGCAGACCACGCAAAGCCCTCGATTGGAAGACACCAGCCGAGGCGTTTGAAGAGTTAATATTCGCAACCTAAATGATGGTGTTGCAATGACTGCTTGAACCTAAGAGCTCTGGATGAACGACAGCACCCAGCCACCGGCCACGCCGGTGCGGACATCGGCAACACGACGCGGCGAAAGGCGGTGAAGCGGCTGGCGCCGCACGACAGCGCCGCGCGTTCGGCATCGCGATCCAGACCAATAGCCGATGACAACGCCAACCTCAACGCGTACGGCAACACAATGATCACGTGCGTCGCGCACAGCGCCCAGAACGAACCGCCAAGCCCGAGTAAGCTCAGGAATCGCAGGAACGCAATGCCGAGCACAACGGCGGGGATTATCATGGGCGAGAGGAAGAAGCCGGTCAGCGCAGCGCGGCCCGGGAAGCGATAACGGGTGATGGCCAGCACCGCCGGCAACGCGATCGCCACCCCGACTGTTGTCGCCACCAGCGCGAGGCGCACCGAGAGCCAGAAGGTATCGACGATCTGGTCGTTGCCCAGGATCGCCCTGAACCAGCGCACCGATGCGCCGTCGAACGGCAGCGAGATCAAACCCTTGTTGGTGAACGAAACCGCGATCACGACGACCAGCGGCGCCGCGATGAAGGTCAGGAAGAGCGCGTTGAACAGCAGGCCCAGGAATCCGTTTTGTTTCATGGCGTCTCCTGGTTCAGTCGAACTTAGGTTCAAGCAGTCATTGCAACACCATCATTTAGGTTGCGAATATTAACTCTTCAAACGCCTCGGCTGGTGTCTTCCAATCGAGGGCTTTGCGTGGTCTGCAATTAAGCGCGTTCGCAACTGCGTCGAGTTCTCGCTCGAAGTATCGACTAATGTCGGTTGCCTTTAGGGAAAAATACTGTCGGAGCAGCCCGTG
>LGTG01000401.1 GCA_001190015.1 Candidatus Burkholderia crenata | reverse complement strand
AATTTCGAGATGTTGCAACGACCGGTTGAATTCGCCATGCAGTCCGCGCATTTCTCGTACTTGCCCGTGCCGTACTTGTCCCACTTGGTGGTTTCCATCAATTCCTTGAAGGTCTTCACATAGCCTTCACCGATCAGATAGCACGGACGTTGCCAGCCGAACACGGTACGCGCCGGGTTGCCCCAAGGCGTGCATTCGTAGGTCTGGTTGCCGGCCAGGAAGTCGAGGAACATGCTCGACTGGCTGAACGACCAGCGCTTGCCGTTATCGCCGCGCTTGAAGATGTCGCGGAACAACGTCTTCGTCTTTTCGCGGTTCAGGAAGTGCTGCTGGTCCGGCGCACGCTCGTACGCATAACCGGGCGACACCGTGATACCGTCCACGCCCATGGGTCCGAGCGTGTCGAAGAAATTCGCTACCCGTTCCGGATCGGCGTCGTTGAACAGCGTGCAGTTGATGTTCACGCGGAAACCACGGCGCTTTGCTTCCTTGATTGCCGCGACAGCCTTGTCGTACACGCCATCTTGCGAGACCGAATGGTCATGCGCCTGCTTGTCGCCGTCGAGGTGAACCGACCAGACGAAGTACGGATTCGGCTGGTAATCGTCCATCTTTTTTTCCATCAGCAGTGCGTTCGTGCAGAGATAAACGAACTTCTTGCGCGCGATGATGCCCTTCACGATCTGGGGCATTTCCTTGTGCAGCAGCGGCTCGCCGCCAGCGATGGAGACCACCGGCGCACCGCATTCGTCGACGGTCGCGAGGCAGTCTTCCATCGAGATGCGCTGGTTGAGGATGGGGTCCGGATAATCGATCTTGCCGCAGCCGTTACACGCCAAATTGCAGCGGAACAGCGGCTCGAGCATCAGCGCGAGCGGATAGCGCTTGTTGCGCATGAAATACTGACGCGCGATGTAAGCGCCAACCCGGACCTTTTGCAGCATCGGAATAGACAATTGCGTGTGCTCCTCAATCTTCGCGAAGGGCGCCGGCGGATGCCGTTGCCGCAGCAAGCGGTTTGGTCAGCTTCGCGGGGAGTTTGAATTCAACTTTTTCTTCGCGGCCGGACATCGTCGTGACTTCAACGGGACCCAGCGCGCGCAGTGCATTAATAACGTGCTTGACC
The DNA here is from genome assembly GCA_001190015.1 of Candidatus Burkholderia crenata. Taxonomy (GTDB): domain Bacteria; phylum Pseudomonadota; class Gammaproteobacteria; order Burkholderiales; family Burkholderiaceae; genus Caballeronia; species Caballeronia crenata. The sequence continues at coordinate 4,338 of LGTG01000401.1, read as the reverse complement.
ATTTCTTCCGGCGCGGATGCACCGGCCGTAATCCCGACAGTCTGCGCATTCGCAAACCAGTCGGCTTTCAATTCCGAGCCGTCCGCCACGAGGTAGCTCGGCACGCCGGTTTCGGCGCCGATCTCGCACAGACGATTCGAGTTGGAACTGTTCGTGGCGCCAACCACCAGCAAAACGTCAACTTGCTTGTTCAACTTACGCACTGCCGCCTGGCGGTTTTGCGTGGCGTAGCAAATGTCGCGCGTGTCCGGGCCGACGATGTCCGTAAAACGGCGATGCAATGCGTCGATGATGTCGCGCGTGTCGTCCACCGACAACGTGGTCTGCGTGACATACGCGACAGGGGCGTCGACGGGCAGCGCAAGCGTTGCCACTTCAGCTTCGCTTTGCACGAGCACCACCGTGCCGGGAATCTGGCCGATGGTTCCTGCCACCTCCGGATGCCCCGCATGGCCGATCAGGATCAGCGTGCGGCCTTGCGTGACATATTGCCGCCCTTGTACATGGACTTTCGTCACCAGCGGGCAGGTGGCGTCCAGCACGTCCAGGCCGCGCGCTTCCACCGGTCGCGCTACACCGTGCGCGCTGAAAATAGCGACGGCGCCGTGCGGCACTTCGTCTAGTTCTTCGACGAAACGCGCGCCCTTGCTACGCAGATTGTCGACGACGTGCCGGTTGTGAACGATTTCATGGCGCACGTAGACCGGCGCGCCATGTCGTTCAAGAGCGGGATCGACAATCTCGATCGCGCGGACCACGCCCGCACAAAAGCCGCGGGGTTGAGCAAGGATAAATTCGGGCGAACTGACTAGCGCGGGTTTCGAATGGAACTGGCTATAGGCTTCGATCAAATCCGGTTGATTTGTTGTAAGCAAAATTAAAGTTTCTCGGAAAAAGCTTTCGGAAACAAGTGGCTGGAAACGGGCCATTCGTTTCAACTCTTTAAGGCCGAAGTTGACCACGTATTCTTTCAGTTTTTGGGTGCTTGTAAGAGGGTGTTTCCGTTTCTATCGACAGGGTTGAATTACTGCGCGGACGCGGAAGCCGGTAAACTAGCTTAGGGCTTCCCCGCGTTGCGTTTCCCGCGAAGCGGCCTTTGAAGCGGCTGTAACATTCCCAGGGGTGGCCGGGCCGGCGCTGCGGGGCACGACGAGCGGCACCACGAAAGGCACGACGAAACGCCCCGAATAAGTGGCCCGCCGGCCAGAACGCCGGGAATCTGCGGCTGTCGAAACATGGGTCTTGGCAGCAGGACCAAACGGAAGCTGAAGCGAAAGCAAAGCCCGGCCCGGGTTGGGGTGGATGCCGCAGAAGTCGCATGAGCGGGTGGCATGAACGCACCGGATTCGCTTGGGGTTCGCGCTTGGGCCCTTCTCCAAAGTCGATGTCCATTCAGGCATCCGCGCGCCGTGTCGAATACCTGGACCGTGTCATGGAAGTCGATCACTACGAAAATTTTCCGGTAGCCAGCGTTTTGCTGCCGAAACGTCTGCGTGCGCCGGTCGGCGTGATTTATCACGTCGCGCGCACGGCGGACGACATTGCCGACGAAGGCGTCTTCGATCCGGCAGAACGCCACGCCCGTCTCGCCGATTTCCGCGCCGGGCTGGATGCGGTCGCCGCGGGCCATCCGGCGCCGGTTCATCCCATACTGTTCGAGAAGCTTGCCGGCACCATCGCGCAATACGGGTTACCGCTCGGCCCCTTCTTCGATCTCGTCTCGGCGTTCGATCAGGACATCTACACCACGCGTTACGCCGACTGGCCTGCGCTGATGGACTATTGCCGGTGCTCGGCGAATCCGGTCGGGCGGCTGATGCTGCATCTCTTCGACGCCGGCACGCCCGAGAATCTTGCCGATTCCGACGCGATCTGCACTGCGTTGCAGCTCATCAACTTCTGGCAGGATGTGGGTATCGACTGGAAGAAGAGCCGCATTTACCTGCCTTTATCCGACCTCGAGCGTTTCGGGGTGACAGAACGGCATATCGACGAGCAGATCTGCGACGACGCCTGGCGCGCGCTGATGCGCCATGAAGTCGACCACGCACGCGCGATGATCGTGGGCGGCGCGCCGCTTGCTGTGCGCATGCCGGGCCGCTTCGGGCTGGAACTGTGCAGTATGGTGCATGGTGGGTTGCGCATCCTCGAAAAGATCGAACAGGCCGACTACGACGTGTTCCGCAAGCGCCCGGTGCTGAAAGGCCCGGACTGGGTGGTGACCGGCGTGCGTTCGCTCGCCATGCGGTTGCGCGGCCGGGTGGGTGTGAAATTGCGCTCGGTCGAAAGCTGACCTGAGTTCGTTGTGCCGCCCCTGTTGATGTTGAATCTGCCTAACCCGAATTGATGATACTCCTGATTGCCTGGTTGTCCCTCCTTATTCTGGTTTGTCCTGCTGTTTGGCCGCGGCGGTTTCTGGCGCGCGCAAGCCCTCGAACGGCTCAGCGAGAGCACCGTGCACGCCGTTGGCTAGGCGGAGATTGCGCGTCGCGGCGCGTGGCCGGCGGTCGTCGCGGTTGTGCCGGCGCGTAATGAAGCCCGATGTGATCGGCCGCGCGGTGACGTTGCTGCTCGCGCAGGATTACGCGGGTTCGTTTCATCTGATCGTTGTCGACGACCACAGCACAGACGGCACCGCCGACGCTGCGCAGGCCGCCGCACGCGACGGCGGTTTCAAAGACGGCCTGACCGCACTGACGGCCGCTCCCTTGCCGCCGGGCTGGTTCGGCAAGGCGTGGGCGCAGTCGCAAGGCATTGCTGCGGCTATCGACGAGCTGGGTTTTCCGGCCAATTACCTGCTGCTAACCGACGCCGATATCCGTCATCCCGACGACGCGGCCTTGCAACTCGTCGCGCGCGCGACCCTGGAAGATCGCGACCTGGTCTAGCTGATGGTGCGGCACGCGGCGTTGGTGGAGGCGGGCGGGATTGAATCGATTCGCGGCGAACTGATCGACGATTGCAGCCTTGCTTCGCGCATCAAGTTTCGTAACGGCGCGAACGCAGTACGGCCGATCCGTCTGGATCTTGCCGCCGACAGCGAGTCGCTGGGGCCCTACGACGACTGGCGCGAAATCTGGAACATGATCGCGCGCACGGCGTTCACGCAGTTGCGTTATTCAGCAATGCTGCTGGTCGGGACGGTGCTGGCGATGTGCGTGATTTATCTCGCGCTGGCCGTGGTCGCGTTGACGCTGGGTGCAAAGGGCTAGCCGGCATAGCTCGCGTGGATCGCGATGTGCTGCGCGTATGCACCGATGCTGCGTTACTCGCCGCTCCATTCTCTGGGCGCCGCTATTTGCCGGTCATCGCGCGCTGTTGTTTTATGTCAGCGCGACGGTTGGCTCAGCCATACGGTTCTGGCGCGGCAAGGGCGGCCAATGGAAGGCGCGGGTGCAGGCGCCTTGACCTGGGCGAGCCGCACGCGGGCGAAGGATGTGTAGCCGATCGCGCCCGCCCGGTGCAACTCACCGTTTTGTGAGCATCGCGTACATCTCGATCACCATGTCGGGTGAGAACGAGAACGGCACCCAGCCATGTCCGGTATGGCGCAACACCAGCAAATGGTCACCGTTCGTATAGCGCTGCGTGGCCATCACAGGGTTTTTCGTCGCGACAAAGCGCCAGCCGGGCGGCAGGCCACCCGGCGGCTGTTCGACGTCCATCGAAGCGCGCGCGTTCGACAACTCCTCGATCAACTCCGATAACCCTTCGGGGCTCAACGCGACTGACACCCCGCCAATCGTCATCGCGACCACGTTCTTTTCAGGGCGTGAGACGTTCAGCGTGGGCTTTTCTTCAGCCACAGGCAGTTTTTCTTCAACAACGGGCTCAGCAGCCGTCGTTGCCGGTTCAACAGCAGCGTCAGCGAAAGAGTCAGCAACAGAAGCAGTGGAAGATTCAGGAGAGGCTGGAATAGAAGCGGCGGCCAGAATCAACTCATCGAAGCTTGATTCCAGCGCGCCGAGCTGGTCGGTTAAGTTCATGCGTTGTTTGCCTTGCTAGCCTTGCATCGAACTTAGGTTCAAGCAGTCGTTGCAACACCATCATTTAGGTTGCGAATATTAACTCTTCAAACGCCTCGGCTGGTGTCTTCCAATCGAGGGCTTTGCGTGGTCTGCAATTAAGCGCGTTCGCAACTGCGTCGAGTTCTCGCTCGGAGTATCGACTAATGTCGGTGCCTTTAGCAGGCTGTTGAAAAGCGCCCCGTCATGACGACCGAAGCAGTGTTCAAGAGGTTTGCACATGCACTGAGTTTGAATGCAATTTGCTGCTAAATTGCGGGTTCGCCGAGTGGTTTTGGCAGGCAGTGCGCAGGCACGCCGGCCCGGCGCCGTA
>LGTG01000400.1 GCA_001190015.1 Candidatus Burkholderia crenata | reverse complement strand
CATTTCTGATCGACGCCGCCATCTGGCGTCGCTTTCTGATCGCCGTTCACACCCTGCCAAGGGCGTAGTTCCCAGTTCCAACTCGTTAACGTCAAGGACCGCGGACAGCCACAGCGCGAACCGTGTGCGGACCGTGGAAGGTGCAGGACGCGTCGCCAGCGGGCATTGATTACCCGGTTCGGGCGACGCACTTTTGCTGAAAATCAGCCTTGGCTGATGGATATGCACCACGGAAAGCATTATGCGAGACGATTTGGCTCGCTACAATTCAGCAATCGGTGCTGCACGCTTGTCGCCTCGCTCTGGCCAGACACGCCGCATGCGGTCACTGCGAAGCATCGCGCTCAACCGCTCTACTCAACAAAAAAGACCATTGGACCAACTCACCGTCTCTCAGTGTAACGTGCACAACGCGAAGCTAGTGAGCTATGCAAGTCGCCCACTGGCGTTCCTGTTTCGTTACATCCGCCGGCATCCGGTCGCGCACACCATCGTCCTGGTCAGCGTGCTGTCCGCTGTCGGCTGCGCGCTCGCCTCGCAGTACGCGATCAAACACCTGATCGACGTGCTCGGCCAGGGCCGCGGCCATCCCGGCCCGCTCTGGGCCGCCTTCATGATCCTGGTCGGCCTGATCGTCGCTGACAACATGCTGTGGCGGGTCGGCGGCTGGGTCGGCGCGCATACGTTCGTCGTCGTGACGGGCGACTTGCGGAGCGACCTGTTCTCCTACCTCAGCGGCCATTCCCCCACCTACTTCTCCGAGAAACAGCCCGGCATGCTCGCCAGCCGGATCACGGCGACATCGAACGCAATCTATACCGCCGAAAACACCATGGCATGGAACGTGTTGCCGCCGTGCATCGCGGTGATCGGTGCGATCGTGATGATAGTTGCGGTGAATCCGCTCATGGCCTGCTGCTTGATGCTGGCCTCAGCTATTCTCGCGTTTGTGCTGTACCGGCTAGCCGGTCGCGGTTCGGCACGGCACCACACGTTTGCCACGAAAGCCGCCTCCGTGGACGGCGAGCTGGTCGACGTGATCGGCAACATGGCGCTAGTGCGCGCATTCGGTATGACGTTTCGCGAGCAAAAGCGCTTTGGCTCGACAGTCAAGGCCGAAATGGTCGCGCGTCAGCAAAGCTTGCTGTATCTCGAGAAACTGCGGCTGTTCCACGCGGTCGTAACGGCGATTTTCTCGGCTGGACTGCTCGGCTGGGCTTTGTGGCTGTGGTCGAAGGGGCGAGCCACGTCCGGCGATATCGTGCTGGTCAGCTCACTCGGCTTCACGATTCTCCACGGCACGCGCGATCTGGCTGTTGCCCTCGTGGATGTGACGCAGCACGTCGCGCGTCTGGCGGAAGCCGTGCAGACGCTGCTGGAACCGCATGGCATGCCCGACCGGTCCGACGCAACGGAGCTCGTGCAGCAAGGCGGCCGGGTGGATTTCGAGGAAGTCACGTTCGCGTATCCGCGCCACCGGCCGATTCTCGATAAATTCAACTTGCACATCGAGCCGGGCCAGCGCGTTGGCCTGATCGGCAAGTCGGGTGCGGGGAAATCAACCGTGCTCGCGCTGCTGCAACGCTTCTATGAAGCGCAGGGCGGCGCCATCAAGGTCGATGGTCAGGATATCTCGCTGATCACGCAGGACAGCCTGCGGATGTCGATTGCGCTCGTGCCGCAGGACATTTCGCTGTTCCACCGCACCGTGTACGAGAACATTGCGTACGGCCGGCCGGACGCGTCGCGCGAAGAAGTGCTCGCCGCTGCCCGCGAGGCTCGCTGCTCGGACTTCATCGAAGCGATGCCGGAAGGGTTCGACACCATCGTGGGCGACCGTGGCGTGAAGCTGTCGGGCGGACAGCGTCAACGCATTGCCATCGCCCGCGCGATCCTGAAAAACGCGCCAATCCTGCTGCTAGACGAAGCCACGTCGGCACTCGATAGTTCGTCGGAAGAGGCGATCCAGCAGGCGCTCGACTGGCTGATGGTCGGCCGCACGGTGATTGCAATTGCACACCGGTTGTCGACGCTGCAAGGCTTCGACCGGATTATCGTGATGAGCGCCGGCAAGGTGATCGACGACGGTTCGCCGGACCAGTTGCGCAACCGGCCGGGGTTGTATCGGGAACTGCTGTCCAAGCAGCACGGCAAATTACCGCCGGCGACCATGCCCTCGCAACAACTTGCGGTAAAGGCTGAGTCGACCTGAGCTTGCGTCGGCAAGACTCGAGCAACTCGCGATAAAAGGGTGAATTCAACCGGTCGTTGCAACATCTCGAAATTTGGAGATGTTAAAT
>LGTG01000399.1 GCA_001190015.1 Candidatus Burkholderia crenata | reverse complement strand
TAAGCTGCCGCGTTAACAATCAGCACCGACGACAGTTCGGGTACGACTCGCCAAATCTGTTCGGAATCCGTAAGATCAAAAGGCCACGGCGATCCAGCGCCACCACATGCCCCAACTCCTACAGGCTACGCGCCAGTTCGAAGCCGATCTGGCCGTTGGCGCCCGTCAGCAAAACGCGTTTCCGTTGGTCTCCGGTAGTCATCTACGGGCCCGCACTCGAAATGCTCCGCGTCGGCCAGGCGGACGCCCGCCGCGTCCTTCTCGGAAAGCAGCGGCTCGAAGTCGATCGGCCACTCAATCCCGACTGTCTGATCATTCCAGAGAATACTTCGCTCATGCTCCGGATACCAGTAATCGGTCGTCCTATACAGGCACTGCGCCGACTTCGACAACACGACAAAACCATGCGCGAACCCCGGCGGCACCCACACCTGCCGACGGTTCTCCGCCGACAGCTTCACGCCGCTCCACTTGCCGAACCGGGGGGAGCTCTTGCGGATATCGACGGTGACGTCGAACACCTCGCCTTCCACCACACGCACGAGCTTGCCCTGCGCGTGCGCGATCGGATAATGCAGTCCGCGCAGCACGCCCCGGGCCGAGCACGAATGATTGTCCTGCATGAATTTGACGCCTGCCTGCACGTGCTCGCTGAAATCACGGCTGTTGAAGCTTTCGTAGAAAAAGCCGCGGGCATCGCCGGATACTTCCGGCTCGATGACCACGACTTCCGGCAACGCGGTAGCGGTTAAGTGGACGGCTATGCGACGTGAATCTTAAGTAGGTTGAGCAAATATTGCTCGTACGCAGTTCTTGCAAGCGGGTGCACGAGCTTCAACAATTGCTCGCCGTCGATCCATCCGCGACGGTACGCAATTTCTTCAGGACACGCAACCATCAGGCCCTGGCGTTTCTGCAATGTTGCGATGAACAACGCAGCATCGATCAGCGAATCGGGTGTGCCGGTATCAAGCCACGCAAAACCTCGCCCCATGATCTCTACGTCCAGCTTGCT
>LGTG01000033.1 GCA_001190015.1 Candidatus Burkholderia crenata | reverse complement strand
GCAAGTCGAATCGTGACCTACGCGGACGATCTGGTGATCCTGTGCAAGCGAGGCAAAGCTGAAGAAACCCTGTCGCGACTGCGCGAGATCATGGGCAAACTGAAGCTGACGGTCAACGAGGATAAAATACAAATCTGCAAGGTCCCGGACGGGGAATTCGACTTCCTGGATTACACGTTTGGGCGGATGTACTCAGCAACGACTGGCCGGGCCCGTATGGGCATGCGTCCGTCGAAGAAGAGTATCCGGCGTATGGTTGAGAAGGTCCATGCGCTATAACCACTGCTTCGATGACGTGGCTCGATACCACGGAGTTGGTGGGCAAGTTGAATCGCACGCTACGCGGCTGGGCGAACTACTTCAAGGTAGTAACGATCAGTCGTGCGTATCGGGCGCTCGACAGCTACGCCTTCACGCGGTTGCGCCGGTGGTACGTATCAAGCACAAGGTCAGGCGGCGCAGGGGCGGGAACTATCCATCCTCGCACATCTCTACGGGCACTTCGGTCTCGTTCGTCTACAGGGGCCTTGGTAGTGACTTGCCGTGTACGAAGGCGTGATGTCTCGTCCGAAAGCCCGTTGCGGGAGATCTGCACGACGGGTTCGATGAGCGGGGTGTGAAGACGGAGCCATGGTGAGGTTATTCGGGCACCGCCAGACGAAAGAGGCGGCAACAGACAAACCTAGCCTGCCGCCACCGCGTCACATCTCGACTCTACCGTATCGATCACGCCGAACGCGATGATTGCCAACTGGCCGATCAGCACCGGCCACGCCAGGGCCACGATCTTGCGGACATCCGACCACATGATCAGTCGCTTCCACGGTGAAGCGACTTGGGCCGCAGCCGCTTGACCGGCGCCACCGGACGCTCGAGGCGCACATACAGCCGGAACCGCTCGTCGCGGTCGGCCACGCGCCGGCCTTCCCACACGAGCTTCCACTCGAACGGCGAGATTGACGACGGCTCGCCGTAGTCCTGCGTGTCCTGGCGCAGGATCACGTCGCAGTCTTCATCGAAGGCGAAATGCATGCCGCCGAAATACGCGAAGGTTGCAATCTGCGCATCGCCCAGACGTACCGGGGAAATGCACGTGTAGTCAGGCGGCAGATGATCGGCGATCTGCTCCGCCACGTCGCGATACGTCCGGCTGTAGTTCACCACCGGCAGCCACAGTGTCATCAGCAGCACCCACATCAGTGTGGTGCCGACACTCGACAACATCACGCTGCGCCACAACACCTTCGGATGTCGCGCAAGACGCCAGCGCGCGAGCGAGAACCAGCACACCGTCACGGCGACCGCGCACACGAACGACATGATCTTGAATTCGGGTTGGAAACCGGGCGCCAGACGCGCGAGATTACGGGCGAGCGGGGCGGGGAAACCAAACAGGCCCGCAGTCCACACCAGCCAGACGAACGTGGCGAGCAGCGTGAAGCTCAACATCGCGAACCAGTCGATCGCGTTGATCGCCCCGCGTTTGAGCGTGGGCAGCGCGAACGTGGCGAGCACGGACAGCGGTGGCAGCAACAGCATGAATAGGCGGTTCGACTGATGACTCTGCAGGATCACCAGCACCAGCAGCGGCCCGATCACCGATACCGGCACCGTCACATGCGGCGAGCGCCGCAAGCCGCTCCAGCTCACATAGGTCCAGATGGCGAGCGGCCACGCCGGCCACGTGAAGAGCGGCAGATTCCTGAAGGCGTAAGAGAGCGCCTGGATCGGCGAGCCGGAGAAAGCGTCGAAACTGTTACTCCACCATTGGCGCAGCCACCATTTGCCGTCGTCCGGGTAGAAGTGCAATACCGGCCATACCCACGCGCCGATTATGACCACCGTGACGGGCACGCCGAGCACGAGCAGATGATACGGCCGCACTTCCCGCACGATCACGGTCATTGCCAGCGTGCAGATCAGCAGCGCGAACACCAGCACTGAAGTGCTCGACAAACCCACGAAACCGATTGCCGCACCCCAGATGAGCGCACCCTGGACCGGTTTGTCGCAGCTACGCACCAGGCCGTAGAGCAACATGGCGGTGCCGGCGAACTGAGCAAGCTGGGGTGTGGTTTCATGGCCGCGTATGGCCAGGCCAAAGCAGGCGAGCAGGATCAGCAGCGCGCCGTCGGCGAGGGTGCGGCCGTAGGCGCGCGGTTCGGGCTCGCCACCAAATGCGTATTTGAACGGTTGTGCTTCGTCGCGCCGGCCGAGCAGATAGGCCGTATACCAGACGAACGCGCAGGCGATACAAAACAACAATCCGGTTACCACGCGCGATGCATTGCTTGCATCAACCCACGGGCTCAGCAAGCGGATGAAACCCGCGCCAAACCAGTACACGAACGGGCCGTCCGAGGTGAGCGCCTTGCCCACCAGATTGGGCAGCAGCCAGTCTTTTACGCCGCCGTTGGCCATCGTCCACATCACGCCGAAGCCCGTTGCGTCCTCGTTTTTCCACGGGTCGCGGCCGAACAGTCCAAACGAAGCGTAGATGATACAAATGGCGAGCAGCAGCCAGCGCGGCAGGGCGCTGGTGGCGGAGGCGGTCAGACGGACGACATTTCGCATGCGTTTGGGCGAGGGAACAAAACTGATGGAATAATGCGGCAGCGCTTGGGTTTGCCATGGCACGTGAATCTCGTGCCTTGACAGATCGTGCGATTTTTACCTAATCTGGCATTGTAGACGCGCAGCGTAACGCGCGTCATTGCGGTGCTTGTCGACGTGGCTGTTTGACCGGAAGAGTTCGCCCGATGTACGCCTGATTGGCTTGGTGACGCCTCGAAACACGGGACACAGACGAAAAAAAGCAGCGAGAGCTGCCTTTTTCGATTCCAGCCTTCTACTTTCTCGGTTAATTATTTCTTTGCCGAAAATGCTGCGAACTTCTTGTTGAACTTTTCGACGCGGCCGGCCGTGTCCATGATCTTTTGCTGACCGGTGTAGAACGGATGCGATTCCGACGACACTTCGATCTTTGCCAGCGGGTACGTCTTGCCTTCGAACTCGCCGGTTTCGCGCGTGTTGATGGTCGAGCGTGTGATGAACTTGAAGTCATTCGACATGTCGACGAACAGCACTTCGCGGTAATTCGGGTGAATGCCTTCTTTCATGGTCTTTCCTTGGTATCTGTTGGTAGCCAGCCCACCCAGGTTGCGGGTTTTGCGCGTGCTTGTACGCTAATCTGTAAGCCGATCCTGCGAGCGCGAGCCACTTGCCCGAGGTCGAAAAACAGTAATTATGCCAGAAAATCAGCTGTTTGGCATGTTTTCAGGGTGCCTGGACCCGACTTGCGGGGTTCATTCCCGCCCCGGCGAGTTCGGTGTCCCCAGCGCTCCCACGCCCGCGGGGTCCTGCCGGTAATACCGCGCGAGCAAGCGATACAACTCCGGATATTACCGCTCGAACGCCACCGGTTGCACGAACAGCGCCTCGCTGCAGACCGCGAAAAACTCCGACGGATGGTCGGCGGCATAGGGATCGATCAGCGATTCGCGTTCAAACCGGCCCCAGCGGCGCGGCGGAATGGCATCGACCTGAGCGCAGAAATGGTCGTAGGCGTGATCGAAAACGTCGTTCCACGCGTTAGTGGAGTGGCGCGTGCCAGCGGCAAAAGAGCGGCGGATGGCCGTCCGCCTCGCCGTTCAGCATGTCGATCTTGTGCGCAAATTCGTGGATGACGACGTTGTAGACGTCCTCGCCGTCGGTCATCTGCGCATCTTCCCACGACAACACAACCGGCCCGCCTTCCCACGCTTCGCCGCTCGCATCGTGCTCGATCTCGTGCACCACGCCGGCTTCGTCCTCCACGGTCTTGCGGATCACGAACTCGCCCGGATACACGATCACGCTGACCCAGCCGCGGTACAAGTCCAGGCTCAGATTGAGCACGGGCAGGCAGGCTTGCGCCGCGATGGCAAAGATCATCGCGTCGGTGAGGGTTAGGTCGTGGGCGGTAGAAAACTCCTTTTCTGCGATAAAAAGCGTCGTGCATTCGCGCAGGCGGGCGCGCCCGTCGTCGTCCAGGTGGCCGAAAAACGGCAGACGATCGAGCGTGGTTTGCCAGAGCGTGTCGTCAATGGCGTGCTTACGCAGCGCGCGTTCACGACGATTTCCGCTGATCAGCCGGGTCAGGAAATTGGCCAGGAGGTCTGCCTCGTTTTCTCGAAGTTCTCTCGAACTCAATCGATCTGTTTTTGCCAGAGGGCGAATGCACCGCCGCAAATCGCCACGCCCATCAGAAAATAAAAGCCGTCGAGCGAAGCCAGGAAACTTGCCTGTTGCGCGACCGTGCAAGCGATGGTTGGGCGAATTCAACCTATCGTTGCAACATCTCGAAATTTGGAGGTGTTAAATGGG
>LGTG01000398.1 GCA_001190015.1 Candidatus Burkholderia crenata | reverse complement strand
TAAGCTGCCGCGTTAACAATCAGCACCGACGACAGTTCGCGTACGACTCGCCAAATCTGTTCGGAATCCGTAAGATCAAAAGGCCACGGCGATCCAGCGCCACCACATGCCCCAACTCCTACAGGCTACGCGCCAGTTCGAAGCCGATCTGGCCGTTGGCGCCCGTCAGCAAAACGCGTTTCCGCTGGTCTCCGATAGTCATCTACGGGCCCTCACTCGAAATGCTCCGCGTCGGCCAGGCGGACGCCCGCCGCGTCCTTCTCGGAAAGCAGCGGCTCGAAGTCGATCGGCCACTCAATCCCGACTGTCGGATCATTCCAGAGAATGCTTCGCTCATGCTCCGGATACCAGTAATCGGTCGTCTTATACAGGCACTGCGCCGAATCCGACAACACGACAAAACCATGCGCGAACCCCGGCGGCACCCACACCTGCCGACGGTTCTCCGCCGACAGCTTCACGCCGCTCCACTTGCCGAACCGGGGGGAGCTCTTGCGGATATCGACGGTGACGTCGAACACCTCGCCTTCCACCACACGCACAAGCTTGCCCTGCGCGTGCGCGATCTGATAATGCAGTCCGCGCAGCACGCCCCGGGCCGAGCACGAATGATTGTCCTGCATGAATTTGACGCCTGCCTGCACGTGCTCGCTGAAATCACGGCTGTTGAAGCTTTCGTAGAAAAAGCCGCGGGCATCGCCGGATACTTCCGGCTCGATGACCACGACTTCCGGCAACGCGGTAGCGGTTAAGTGGACGGCCATGCGACGTGAATCTTAAGTAGGTTGAGCAAATATTGCT
>LGTG01000397.1 GCA_001190015.1 Candidatus Burkholderia crenata | reverse complement strand
CCGTTGCGATATCGACAGGGTTGACGAGGCGTGCAATACTTGGCGCACACTCGTGCCCCGTCGTACGCGTGTTGGGTTCGACACCGGAATGAACCTGGCAGTTTGGGCCGGTGTCGGACCTGTTTGTTCGGCGGTAGGTAAAACCTTCTTCTACCGCCTCCCGACTCCTGCGTCACCCCCTTAAGAAACGAGCTGCACCGGGCGCGTCTGCACTCGCCCTTCGGGCTCCTTCCGACGCACCCGAGATCTGCTATCGGCACCTCTGCTGGTCGTCAAAAGACCGTTCTGTAGAACAAGATCGTTTCGCATTTCTGATCGACGCCGCCACCTGGCGTCGCTTTCTGACCGCCGTTCACAACCCGGGCGTGACGTGTCTCTGTCCGGATTGTTTGCGTGAAGAAACGCAACGTAGCATAAACAGGTGAACGTCGCGCTTTTTGTGGGCGTTGTCCGGCAAACGGGCTCGGATGCGGAACTGGGTGGAATTCGCGAAAACCCGATTTTCGCGCAGGCGGGGCGGCTGCTTTCTTCGCCACCCGCTTGCGCGGCGCCGTACCCGTGTGCGTGACCGCGAGCGCCGCCAGATCACGCGCGACGTCAGCCATCACCGGCTCCCACTTCGAAAATTCCTTCTGCCTGTAGAGCATTGCCGTTGTATACCACGGGCTGTCCGTGCGCTCCAGTTGCCAGACCCAGTGCGGATTGGCGTCGAAGAGAATCCATGTCGGCTTGCCGAGCGCTGCCGCCAGATGCGCCACGCTCGTGCACACGGTAATCACGAGATCGAGTGAATCGACGAACGCAGCCGTGTCGTCGAAAGTTTCAAATTTCCCCGTGCGGTCCGCGATCTCGAAGCCACCGTCCCGAGCCGTTCGTTGATACCGCGCCCGATGCATCCTTCTGCAGCGAGAAGAATGCAACATTTTCGATTCCCGCGAACACTTTCGCATACCGTTCGATGTCCACGCTGCGGAACATGTTGCGCTGATGGCCTTCGCTGCCGTTCCACACCAGACCGACGCGCAGGCGTTTGTCCGCGGCGAATTCGGCGTGCTAGTCGGCGGGGAGGTCGGCATCAGCGGATGCACGGCCTTGAATGCGGCCCACACCAGCGTGCCGCCCTGCGCGTGAACCTTTTTCGCGAGCATCGGGACGAAACGCGCGAACTGCAGCGCATCGCCGAAACCTTGTTCACCCCACAGCAACAAGGTCTTGCCGCGCAGCGCTTCGCCGTTCCATCGCGGAGCCGTAAAGTTGGGATGCGCGTTGTGTAGTGTAGTTCGCTTGAACCGTCTCAGCGCGATTCGAAGTTGGCAAAGCCGCGGGCGTAATTGCCCTGCACCAGATTGAGAACGGATAGATTGAAGGGAAGACGCGGCATTCCGGGGGTGATCTCGGCGGCTTGCCTGGCCACTTCCGTAGCCTTCGGTCAACGCTGGGCTTCTTTCAAGGCGAGACTGTAGTTCGACAACGCGAGCGAATTCGACGGATTGATGGCGACCGAGCGTTGACCGGCCGCGAGCGCACGTTCGAGCTCCTAGCGGCGTGGATACATGCGCGTCAGATTCGTCCATGCTTCGATATCGTCCGGTATTAGCAGCGGCAGCCTCTTCCAGCATGGTCAGGGCTTTGGCGTCACCGCCCGTCAATTCGTAGGCGACCGCCAGATTGTTGCGCACGGTCGGGACGGCCGGATCGATTGCATGGGCACGTTCGTAGAAAGGGATTGCTTCCGCGTGACGGCCCGCGAGCTGGAGAGCGCGTAACCAAGATTCCAGAGCGCGAGCGCGTGCTGAGGATGACGGTCGACGAGTTGAGCCGCGAGTTGGATCCCGTCGGTTATGCGGTTCTGCTTGAGCATTGAATCGATCAGGTCGAAACCGGTCTCTGGCCGATCGGCTTGCAACATCATGGCGGCCTGCAGCCATACGGCGCGCTCGCCCTGATTGCCCTGCGCGTTGGCGCGGCCGGCGTTGTCGATGAACGCATTCAGCGCACGCGAAATAATGGCGTCTTGAAGGGCTTCCGCTTGCAGCGCCTCGCTGAGAAGCTGATTGGGGCGGGGAGATGGGCTGTTAGTCATTTTGATTAAGCGGCCTGGCCGCCCTGTACGAGACAACATTCGATGTTGCGGCAATCCGCTTTGCCGAACCATTAGACTATTTTGAAATTTGAGGTGAAATTCACCGCGATGCATCGAATAACGAACACGGGCCGCGTCAATCTCGGACACCTGTTTTGGCTTCGCAGCCTGGCAATCATCGGTCAATTGATGACAATTGCCGTCGTACAGGCATTTTATGGCGCGTATCTCCCGTTAGCTGCCATGCTGACGATTATCGCGCTCGAGGTATTGTTCAACGCCCTGACATGGATACGCGTCGCACGCGCGCAGCCCGAAACGAACCTTGAATTGTTCGGACAACTCTGTGTGGATCTCGGCTCGCTGTCGGCGTTGCTGTTCCTGAGTGGTGGCGCCACGAATCCGTTTGTCACGCTCTATCTGCCTTCGCTCGCGATTGCCGCCGCCGTGCTGCCGTGGCGCTTGATGGGCTGGCTCGCGTTGTTTGCCGTCGCCTGTTATTCGTTCCTGACGTTCAGCTACGTGCCGCTGAACATGGAAGATCCGCTGAATTTGTTCGAATATTTCCGCATCGGGCTGTGGGTGAACTTCATGGTCAGCGTGGGGTTGATCGGATGGTTCGTGGCGCGGATGTCACGCGCGCTGCGAGCGCGAGATTTTGCGCTGGCCGACGCCCAGGAGCGGCTTCTGCGCGACGAGCGCGCTGTTGCGCTGGGCGTTCAGGCGGCCACGGGCGCGCATGAGATCGGCACGCCGTTGTCCACCATTGCCATGCTGAGCGAGGAGTTACGTGATTCTGTCCGCCACGACCCGCATCTCGCGCCGTATTCCGCCGATATCGAACTCCTCGAGCAGCAAATGACGTTATGCACGTCCGCGCTCGCACGCCTGCGCAGCCGTGCGACCGGGCCTGCGTCGCGGCAACCGCTGGATGACTGGCTGCATGAGTTTGTTGAACAATGGCGATTGCGCCATCCGCACGTGCGTTTCGAGTTGATCGAAGCGGAAGAGCAAAAACGCGCCGGACTGTTTCTGAGCGATCCCGTCGCGGTGGGGCAAATCCTGACCATTCTGCTGGATAATGCGGCGCGGGCCAGCCGCGATTCGGTGACGCTCACGACGTCGGCGAGCCGGTATCTTGGCGAACCTGTGATTCAATTTGATGTCCGCGATCAGGGCGCCGGCATTCCGGCGGCATTGCGGGGATCTCTCGGTGCAACGCCCGTTGACAGCACGCAAGGCGGCCACGGCGTCGGCTTGTATCTGGCATTTGCGGCAGCAACGCGGCTTGGCGGGTTGATCGAGCTTACGCCGGCCAGCCCGCACGGCACGCACGCCATCTTGCGTCTCGCCGATACAAGCGCCCCCGAATCGCGGGAAAAAGCAACAAGGACGGGCCGCGGCGGCGGCGCCGGTTCCGTTACCACGGAGAAAAGAGCATGAGCGATACAAATTTTTTGGTCATCGACGACGATGAGGTTTTCTCGGGCATTCTCGCGCGCGGTCTGACGCGCCGCGGTTATACGCCGCATCAGGCGCACGACGCCGCCACGGCACTGAGATTGGCGAACACGCAGAAGTTCGGGCAGATCACGGTCGATCTGCACCTCGGCAACGATTCCGGGTTGACGCTGGTTGCGCCGTTGCGTGACCTTCAGCCCGACGCACGGATTCTCGTGCTGACGGGTTACGCGAGCATCGCGACGGCGGTCCAGGCGGTGAAAGACGGCGCGGATAACTATCTGGCCAAGCCGGCGAACGTCGAGACAATCCTGTCCGCGCTGCAGGAAAAAGCCAGTGAGCAGACCGCTGAAGAGGCTATCGAGCACCCGGCACTGCTGTCGGTCGCACGACTGGAGTGGGAGCACATCCAACGTGTGCTGGCCCAGAACAGCGGCAATATTTCAGCCACGGCGCGGGCGTTGAACATGCATCGGCGGACACTGCAGCGCAAGCTGGCGAAGAAACCAGTGCGGCAATAAAAATAAACGTTCTGTAGAACCGTAGAAGGGCGGCTCACCATTCCAGCACCTTCCTGGAGTGGTGAGCCGTCCTTTTTTCTGGCTGAATTGCTTGCCGGGTTGCGTTTGTGAACGGCGGTCAGAAAGCGACGCCAGATGGCGGCGTCGATCAGAAATGCGAAACGATCTTGTTCTGCAAAACGGTCTTTTGACGATCAGCAGAGGTGCCGATAAGCAGGTCTCGGGCGTTGGAAGGAGCCCGAAGGGCGAGTGCAGACGCGCCCGGTGCAGCTCGTTTCTTAAGGACTGGCACCGACTTCGACGACATGCGGCAGAAAAAGGTTTCACCTACCGCCGAATAAACAGGGCCGACAC
>LGTG01000396.1 GCA_001190015.1 Candidatus Burkholderia crenata | reverse complement strand
CAAGACAATTGGCCGGATCCGGCAGACGGTCTATCGCGGCATCAAGCGCGTTGACCAGCACTTCAAGCTGACGATGGCCGCGAGCAATCTGACCCGCATGGCCCGAATGCCAAGCGTGGTGCCACAAGGAGCGTTGCAATGAGCCGCCATGGTGCGAGCACCGTACGGCGCCGGGCTGGCGTGCCTGCGCACTGCCTGCCAAAACCACTCGGCGAACCCGCAATTCAGCAGCAAATTGCATGTGCAAACCTCTTGAACACTACTTCGGTCGTCATGACGGGGCACTTTTCAACAGCCTGCTAAGTTCGTTTTCTTGCTTATCCGCACAATTTTAGAAGAGGCGCGCCATGAAATGCATCACCGCAGTCATCAAACCGTTCAAGCTCGACGAAGTCCGTGAAGCAATCGCCGGCGCCGGGCTCACCGGTCTGACCGTAACCGAAGTCAAGGGCTTCGGGCGGCAGAAGGGCCACACGGAGCTGTATCGCGGCGCGGAATACGTGGTCGACTTTCTCCCGAAGGTGAAGATCGAAGTGGTCGTGGCCGACTCGCAGACGGATCAGGTTATTGACGCCATCATCGGTGCGGCTCGCACCGGCAAGATCGGTGACGGAAAGATCTTCGTCACCGACGTCGAACGCGTCATCCGCATTCGCACGGGCGAAGAAGACGAAGCGGCTGTCTAAGCCCGTTTGTCCGAAGCCGGCCTGATCCCGTGTCAGGCCGGTATGTGGTTTTGCGGTTTCCTGGCGACTGTGTGTTTTACCGTGACCAGAGCTTTCTGGTGGCGTCTCGCGCTCTGCCCACTCGTTTCCGTCACCAATGAAAAAAACCATTGCGGTACTATCAGCACCCCTGTGTGCTTTTTGTAAGAATTTGTGGATATATCACGCGATCGGCTTCATTCAGGATCTAGCGTAATCATGGCGATTGCGGGCGTCGTCACGGTGTTGTTTCACCGTCTGAAGCAGCCGGTCGTGTTGGGGTACATAGCGGCGGGCATGATTATCGGGCCGTACACACCGCCGTTCCAGCTTATCCACGACGAAGCCACCATCCAGACGCTCGGCGAACTCGGCATGGTATTCCTGATGTTTTCCCTCGGGCTCGAATTTAGCCTGAAGAAGCTGTTCAAGGTCGGTGCGACGGCGTTTGTCGCCGCGGCGTCAGAGATCGTGCTGATGATCTGGATCGGCTATGAAATCGGGCAGTGGTTCGGCTGGAACGCAATGGATTCGCTGTTCCCCTCGGCGCCATGCTCGCCATTTCGTCGACAACGATCATCGTCAAAGCGCTTTCCGAACTCGGCATGAAGGGCAAGCCGTTCGCGCAACTGATCTTCGGCATTTTGATCGTCGAGGACATCCTGGCCATCGCCATGCTCGTGCTGCTCTCGGGTATTGTGCAGACGGGCTCCGTCTCAGCGGGCGTGGAGTTTATCACGCTGGGCAAGTTGCTGCTGTTCATGACCGTGTCGATGGTGGTCGGCGTCCTGATCGTGCCGCGCGCGCTCGACTATGTGGCAAAAGCCAAAAGCGACGAAATGCTGCTCGTCACCGCACTCGGCTTTTGTTTCGGCGTCTGCCTGCTGGTCGTGAAGCTGGACTACAGCATCGCGCTTGGTGCGTTCCTGATTGGTGCGATCATGGCCGAATCGCGCAACCTGCAGCGCATAGAGCACCTGATCGCGCCGGTGCGGGACATGTTCTCCGCTTTTTCGTGACCATCGGCCTGATGCTGAACCCGGCGGTGCTAATCTGCGACACTAAACGGCGGCGTTGGGTTGAATAGAAGCGAAGTGACCAGGGGCCGTTGCTACTAGCCCGTGGTTGTCGGCCTGCTCGTGCTCAGAATGGATC
>LGTG01000395.1 GCA_001190015.1 Candidatus Burkholderia crenata | reverse complement strand
TTGCAATGACTGCTTGAACCTAAGTGTCGGGAATGTTCGCGCAAGCAGTACGCGTTGGAGCGGCTGCGTCTTGCGACCGGCCGTCTCAACCTCGCCGATTCGGAGGTTGAGAAGACTCTCGCTACTCGCTGGGTAAATGCGTGGGCCAGTGCAATTGGCAATCGTCGCTTTTCTGCATTCGCCGATGGACGGCGGGCATACAGGCCTCGGCGGTGATCTCTCGGATTCGCGAGGATGGGTTCGGAGTTTGACTACGCCAGAATCACGCCAAATGAGGCCACATTGCTTGTGGATAATGGGTGTCTGGCTGGTACTGGTCCCCCCGGCAGGAATCGAACCTGCATCTAGCGCTTAGGAGGCACTTGTTCTATCCATTGAACTACGGGGAGATGGATATTTTCAATGGGTAGACCGAAGCCTTGTAGATCAAGGTTCTAACCTTACCCAGCTTGCGCTTCCGGCTAATTCGCTTCTTCCTAAATGAAGCGCCGTGGCGCAGTGTGAATCCTGGTTTTCTCGACCTTGCTGCACAACGGTTTCGGGGCAAAGACCATGGCTTCAATCTTACCCGTCGGTGAACGCGGGCGAGCACAGATTCGACGCAGCGGGCAGAGTATATCAAAGACGTTTAAAACCAAAGAGGCGACCCAGGCATAGTCGCGCGAATACGAGAGCGTAATCCACAGAAGGACATACCATCAGCAAACATCCGCTCAGGTCGGTTTCGGCGCGTCCTTGGTGGCGCCGACTGGCTCATCGCCGATATCGACCGCGCTTACGACCCGATTTCGTCCCATGGCCTTTGCTGAATAGAGCGCTGCGTCGGATCGCGCCATTAAATTCGTCAGTGTCTCGGTAGGTTGATATTCATCCACGCCGGCACTGAACGTGGGCGAATTCAACCGGTCGTTGCAACATCTCGAAAT
>LGTG01000394.1 GCA_001190015.1 Candidatus Burkholderia crenata | reverse complement strand
CGCCGTGAGTACGACCATCTACCGGGAACTGCGCGTGTTGGGAGCGTTTGCTGAGATCGCGCGACAGTGGCGGCAAACAGTCGCCGCTGGTGGCGCAATAGCGGCAAGCTACTCAACAGCGTGTTGCCCATCGCCTACTTTGACCAGTTGGGTTTGCCTCGACTCATAACCTCAACTTCTCGAACCGCCCGGTGCGGACCCGCATGCCGGGTGGTGTGGCACAGGGGTACGGCCTTATGGTCCGCCCCCCTATGCCGATAGTAGCCCGCTTTTTGAGACCGCCTGTACAGGGTCGCCGGGTTGGGCCGGCGATTGCCAAGCACCGCCGTATGCGATTCGAATGGCGGACCCATCGGCGTCAAAACATAGCTAATTCATCAAGCCCGCTGGACCATTACGTTTTCTTCGCCTTTGCCGAACAACCCTCACGCTGCGGCTCAACCGCTTCAATGCGGCCGGTTCACGCTGACCTTCGAGCGCCCGCTGATCATGGGCATTCTCAACGTCACGCCGGATTCGTTCTCCGATGGCGGTCGTTTTGTCGCACGTGAGGCGGCGCTCGCACAAGCCGCCGAGATGATTCGTGACGGCGCCGACATGATTGACATTGGCGGTGAGTCGACCCGCCCGGGCGCGCCGCCCGTACCGCTCGACGAGGAGCTCGAACGCGTGATCCCCGTGATCGAAGCGTTGCACTCGGCGGGGGTAGCGCTTTCCATCGATACCTACAAACCCGCGGTCATGCACGCGGCGCTGAACGCAGGCGCGGACATGATCAATGACATCTGGGGCCAGCGTCGTGAAGGCGCACTCGATGAGGTCAGGAACAGCGCGTGCGGGATCTGCGTCATGCACATGCTCGGTGAGCCACAAACTATGCAGATGCATGAGCCTGTGTATCGCGACGTCGTGACGGAGGTGCGCGAGTTTTTCGAGGAACGGCTCCGCACGCTGGCAAGTGGAGGAATAAACGCAGAGCGGATCTGCCTCGATCCCGGCTTTGGGTTCGGCAAATCCGTGATCGATCATAACTACGCCTTGCTGGCGCATTTCGCCGAGACGCAGCCCGCGAATTCGCGGGTCCCGTTATTGGCGGGCATGTCACGCAAGTCGATGCTTGGCGCGGTGACCGGGCGAACGCAGCCGGTCGAGCGTGTGGCGGCGAGCGTCGCAGCGGCGGTGTGCGTGGTTGAGCGGGGCGCAGCAATTGTGCGCGTGCACGACGTCGCCGCTACTTCGGATGCTTTGAAGGTATGGCAGGCAGTGCGTGCCGCTACCCATCCTGTTTTGACAACATAGACTTCGCGAACGCATCGCGAGTGTTGGAATTCACAGTTCGCGCTTAATTTTTGCGCAAGGATAAGAACGAAACAATGGCCCGTCGATATTTTGGAACGGATGGCATTCGAGGCAAGGTCGGTGATGTGCCGATCACGCCTGATTTTGTGTTGCGGCTGGGTTATGCAGCAGGGAAAGTGCTGGCGGGAGCGGACCGATGGGCGCAGCGCGGCAGCCGCCCGACCGTGCTGATTGGCAAGGACACGCGGGTGTCGGGGTACATGCTGGAAGCGGCACTGGAGTCGGGCTTTTCGGCGATGGGCGTTGACGTGATGCTGGCCGGCCCTATGCCGACACCGGGCGTCGCCTACCTGACGCGGGCATTGCGCTTGGCGGCGGGCGTGGTGATCAGCGCGTCGCACAACCCGTACTACGACAACGGCATCAAGTTTTTCTCGGCCGATGGCAACAAGCTCCCGGACGAAGTCGAGTTGCAGATTGAAGCGCAACTTGACGAACCCATGTCCTGTGCGCCGTCCGAATTGCTGGGCAAGGCGCGCCGGCTGGACGATGCACGCGGCCGCTACATCGAATTCTGCAAGAATACCTTCCCGGCCAGTTTCGACCTGCATGGTCTCAAGCTGGTGGTCGACTGCGCTCACGGTGCGGCGTACGACGTCGCGCCGCAGGTATTCCACGAGCTTGGTGCGGAAGTGGTGACGATCGGCGTGTCGCCGAACGGCTTTAACATCAACGACGGTTTTGGCGCCACCGCGCCCGACGCGCTCGTGCGTGCGGTGAAAGAGCATCGTGCTGGTATCGGCATTGCGCTTGATGGCGATGCGGACCGCCTGCAGGTCGTCGATGCCTCGGGCCGGCTCTACAACGGTGACGAGCTGCTATACGTGCTCGTGAAGGATCGCATTGCGACGGACGGGCATTTGGACGGCGCGGTCGGCACGTTGATGACGAACATGGCGGTGGAGGTCGCGCTGAAGCAGGCGGGCGTGCAGTTCGTGCGCGCGGCCGTGGGCGACCGCTACGTGCTCGAGAAGCTGCGTGAGAACAACTGGATGCTGGGCGCGGAGGGGTCAGGACATATCCTGTCGCTTGACCGGCATTCCACGGGCGATGGCATTGTTTCGGCGCTGCTCGTGCTTGCGGCAATAAAGCGCGGCGGCAAGGGGCTTGCCGATTTGCTTGAGGGCGTGACGTTATTCCCGCAGAAGCTGATCAACGTGCGGATGAGTCCGGACGCCGACTGGAAGAGCAGCAGCGCCATCAAGCGGGCGATTGCGGAAGCCGAGGTCGCGTTGGAATCGCATGGCCGGGTGTTGATTCGCGCGTCGGGCACAGAGCTCGTGTTGCGCGTGATGGTGGAAGCAGCGTCGGAAGCGGACGCAGTCGCGTACGCGGAAAGTATTGCGAAGGTCGTGAAGGACGCGACAACCTGAGCATAGCGAAGGCGCCGGGACCAATAACGCCACGGTTTGCACCGTGGCGTTTTCACATGTGCGCCCAGCATAGGCGCAATCTTGGAGGTGTAAGTCCTCCCGTGAGTTGAC
>LGTG01000393.1 GCA_001190015.1 Candidatus Burkholderia crenata | reverse complement strand
TCGTCATCGCCGTCCCTCATCAACTAATCTTACAACGACATTAACATAATGTATTCCTTATTAAAAAAGAATCGTAAAAAAATATGTGTAATTGCAAGATATCCGAACGCAGTACCGTCAGGCTCGGGCGTGAGGAAATCGCGAACAAAGCCGGCATACGCGTGGCCGGCGCCATCGAGCAACAAAGCGTGCGTGGCGAAACGCCGGGCAAGGTTCAGATCGTGACACGAGAAAATCACACTGCGTTGTTTCGACCTGACTCACCCGCTCAACGCTTCCAGACAATCAATTTGATGATGCACGTCGAGATGCGCGAGCGGTTCGTCAAGCAACAATAGCGGCGCGTCCTGGCACAAGGTCGCCGCCAGTGCCACGCGCTGACGTTCGCCGCCGGAGAGCGACAGGACATCGCGTGAAGCGAACTCGGCCAGGCCGAGCATATCCAGCGCTGCATGCACAGCCGTCCGGTCCGCTTCGCTTTCCCAACCCCAGCCCGTGAGATGAGGAAAGCGGTTGAGCATGACGGTCTCGAGAACGGTGACGCTGAATGCATCATGCGAGGCTTGCGGCCTCAACGCGCGACGGCGGGCAAGTTCGCTCGCACCCCAGGCGCTCAAATCCTTTCCATCGAGGGAAATCGCCTTCGATGCTGTCTTCGATACCCCCCGCCATCACCGCGATCAATGTCGTCTTGCCCGCGCCATTCGGACCGGCGACGCACCACATTTCGCCGGGCGCGAAGGTCTGCGTGAGATCCGCGATCAATACGCGACTCCCGGCGCGCAACGTGAGATGCATGACCTCAAGTCCCTTCATGGCGCGCGCCTGAGGAAGCATCCACAAGAACACCGGCACTCCGATCAGCACGGTGATGACACCCACCGGCAACTGCGCCGGCGCGATAACCGTGTGCGCGATCAAGTCCGCAACCATCACAGCCAGTCCGCCCACAAGCGCTAATGCAGGCAGCAGCATGCGCTGATCGTTGCCAAATACGAGCCGAAGCACGTGCGGCACCACAAGCCCGATAAACCCAATGGTCCCAGCGTTTATGACCGCAGCGGCTGCCGCCAGTGACGCAACGATATACACGACGCGCAGCCTCCTTAGGTTCAAGCAGCCGTTGCAACACCATCATTTAGGTTTCGAATATTAACTCTTCAAAC
>LGTG01000392.1 GCA_001190015.1 Candidatus Burkholderia crenata | reverse complement strand
CGGGTGATCCGCCGGGACGAAATCCTCCAGCTTAACCGTAGTAAACAGAGGTTCTTGCATCTCATCCAATCCGCGCATCGCATCCATCGCCAAAGATTATGAACACGATATCCATACGCTTGTCCCTCAAACCTCGCTTACACGGTACCCAATTTCAACAGCCTGCTAGGTCCAGGTAACCCGGCCTGGTCGATTAGCCGCCGAATGTCTTCACCGGCACCCAGCCGCCGTTTTCAACCTTGAACAACGTGGTTTTTGGGTTCTTCAAATCGCCGAACTGGTTAAATTCGACCGTGCCCAGCACACCCTGGAAGGATAGCTTGGCAATTGCGGGCGAACACTTTCGGGTCGGTGGAGTCGGCCGCCTTGATGGCATTCACGATGACCCAGACGTCGTTATACGCAAACGGCGCAAAGCCGATTGGGTCGGTCCCGTACTTGCTACGGAAGCGTGAGAGGAACACCTTGCCTTGCGGGAGTTGACTCAGCATGACGCCCTGCTCGAAGGCGTACATGCCTTCAGAAGCCTCGCCGGCTCGGGAAATGAAATTCTTGTTGACATAGGTCGCCCCAGCCAGCAGCACCCCTCGATAGTCCAACTGGCGGGCTTGCTTGACGACCAGCGCGTCTTCACCACCCAGGCATGCGACAAACACAAGGTCGGCGTTCTGCGCACGGATTTGGGTGAGGATCGCCTTGAAATCGGTGGCGTGGTCGTTGGTGTATTCGCGGTCTATGACCTGAGCGCCCTCTGCTTTGACGGCTGCTTCAAATTCGTCGGCCAGGCCCGTAGGCAGTACGATCATCGATGATGGCGATGCGCTTGGCATGGAGGGTCTGAACCGAATACTCCGCCGCCGTTTCAGCAACCGTGTTGTCGGTGCCGTAGGGGCGAAACATAAGCTTGAAACCTTGGTGGGTGATGCTCGGATTGGACGCTGCCGGAATGATCTGCGGAATCCCGCCCCGGTTGTACACTGAGGACGCGGCCAGTGTGGTGCCCGAATTGAAGTGCCCGACCACGGCCGCGACGTTCGCATCGACAAACCGTTGTGCAACTTGCACCGCCATCTTCGGATCAGCCTTGTCGTCCTGGGAATCGAGTGTGAGTTGCAACGGCTTGCCATCGATTACGATGTTGGCGGCATTGGCCTTATCGATGGCCAGACGTGCACCCATTTCCAGATCCTTGCCGAAGTTCGCGGATGCACCAGTCAAAGGACCAGCAAAGCCGATCTGAACGGGGCTATTTTGGACGAGCACGGCGTTTGCGATCGCTGCGAGACCTAGCATTGTCAGGCCTTGCAGCGCCATTCGCAAAGCCGAGCCGAGTCTTGCCATTTTGAACTCCTTTTTAAGTTACGTGTAGGTGACATTGCGTTGCATAACATGTGCTATTCAAGGGAATTTAGCACGGCTATTAACACGCTAAAAATTTATAGCATTACTAAATTAAAAGTGTGCTGCCCCCATTCGAACGGCGTGGAGCGGCATGCAGAGGGTCGTTCGTCTTGACAGGTAATCCGAATTTTTGAGTGGATCGCTTGTAGCAATCAAGTTACCGACTGGATCGCCGGCAGAAGTGCGAATATGCGTCATCCGGCGTCTGGCCAGACAAACTCGAATGGGGTCGTTTCTGATTGCAAAGGGTCAGGTAATTGCGCGCGCGTCCGTCGATTTCGGCTCGTCATCCACTCGGCTCAGTCAGCCACTTTTCCGCTTAACGAGCTGTCGGATTCTCCAGCATCACCTCTTGGCAGTGAGAGCGCCGAGATGTCGGTTGCATGAGCGAAGTCGCGCTATGGAAATCAGTTTATGGACGACAAAAATACGTGGATAACGATATTATACTTGCCCTCAGCAAGAATAAAAATAATCACGCGCGGATTGAAATCCCTCTGGCTTCGCGTCAAGTCATCAAAGTATGCAATACGTCGTCGAGCGTGCCGGCCAGGGATCGGCGTGTTCCGATCCGAATACAAGCGGAGGACGAATTTTCAGGATATTTGCATGTTCGCCGGTTGTGCTGCACAAACACCTGCCGCTCGCGCAACGCATTGGCAACACGCGACGCTTCACGCGTAGCGGGGGATTTACCTGCTCGATCAAGAACGAGTTCCACGCCAATAAAAAAGCCCGCTCCGCGTACATCGCCAACCACTGCATGACGATCCTTCAGCTCGAGCAGCTTCGAGCGCAGATACGCACCGACCCGCTGCGAGTTGTCGACCAGTTGCTCGTCGCGCACGACATCGAGTACCACAAGTCCCGCAGCCGCTGAAACCGGATTGCCGCCAAACGTATTGAAGTATCGCGATTCACGCCCGAACCGTTCGAGCAATTCGGGCTTCGCAACGATGCCCGCCAACGGATGTCCATTACCCATCGGCTTGCCCATCGACACAATGTCCGGCAAGACGCCATGGCGCATGAAGCCCCACATTGCGTCCCCGGTCCGGCCCAGGCCGGCCTGCACTTCATCGGCGATAAAAATACCGCCCTCCCCGCGAATTGCCGCGACAGCCCCGGCTTGAGAAAGCCAGCGGGATGCGTGTGCACGCCGTCGCTCGATAACACGGTATCGACGAGTAGCGCCGCACCGATATCGCCAGGGGCATCGCGATAAGAATCCGGCGCACGCACCGTCCGCACGTGCGGACCGCGTTGAACGTAGTGACCCAGCGACGGCGACGCCTGCGAAATAGCCACCACACTGTGATCTGCGAAGTTCGTCACGATCAAACCCGTGCCGCCCGTGTAGTTGCAGACTATCCGATACGCGAGATCGTTCGCCTCGCTGCCGGTACAGGTCAACATCGCCTGACCCGGCTCGCCCGGAAACGTGGCGAGCACGCGCTCGGTGTAATCGAGCACCGTTTCATGCAGGTATCGCGTATGCGTATTGAGCGTCGATGCCTGCCGGCTGATCGCCTCGACCACCCGCGGATGGCAATGCCCAACCGATGCCACGTTGTTATACGCATCGAGGTGGCGCTTGCCATCGGCGTCATACAGCCACACACTATCGCCGCGAACGAAGTGCACGGGAGCCGGTACGCAGGTCCAAGCAGACGGCGGCGTTCGATCATCTGGGTCAATGTCGACATAAGGCTCAACGCGTCAATACGGCGGGTTGCGTACAGGCACGGCGCAACGCGGCGAACACGTCGTCGCGTTGCGCGCGGTCACACTCGGAGAGGCGGCGCCACGACACCGCGTTGTTGCGTAAGATGTAGTTCGCGTTCTCTGGATACAGCACGGCTCGCCACCCGCTAATGGTCACGATCATCAACGAGCCGCGCGACGATTAAATCGAACAGCACCTCTACTTCGATCGCTTTCAGCGGCGATACCTCGTGATACTCGGAGACGAATTCAAGTACGTTGGTCAACAGCGCGTCGCCTGTGCCTAACTGATAGCTGGCCGCGACTGCAACGTCGATGATCCTCGGCGCACTGACCATTTCGCCGAAGTCGAGAATGCCGGTGATCCGTTCATGATTGCCGGGCGTGACCAGCACATTGTGGATATTCAGGTCGTTATGAATGGCTTGTGAGGCAAGTGTTCCAAGAATGGGCAACGCGTGCTCGCGAAAGCGATCCAGATGCCGCTTGGCAAGCGCTCGTTGCGCAGGATCGCGAAGGCGAATTCAACCGATCGTTGCAACATCGCGAAATTTGGAGGTGTTAAATGGGGCGACCGCGGAGCTGGAGCTCGCAA
>LGTG01000391.1 GCA_001190015.1 Candidatus Burkholderia crenata | reverse complement strand
TGATCAGGACCGGTTAGCGCACTTCATACGCAATATGCCTGGAGACAAGCATCATGAGGACGCGCGCCGGCAGCTCATAACCGAGGAACGGTGAGTTGTGCCCCTGGCTCTTTAGCTTCGCGGGTTCAACGAACCATTCGGGGGTGGGGTCGAGACAGAGATCGGCTGACTCGCCGACCGCTATACGCCCCGCGTTCAGCTTGAGCACGCCGGCCGGCGCAGTCGTGATGCGCGTGAGCGCCTTCGCCAGCGGCACACCCGCCCACGTGCCCATTTCACCGTCAGCGACAGCAGCAGTTCCAGCCCGGTCGCGCTCGGCGTGGATTCGGCGAAAGGCAGCAGCTTTTCGTCGTTGAGCGGGATGTGATCGGAACAGATTGCGTCGATGGTGCCATCCGCCAGCCCCGCGCGAATCGCATCACGGTCACGCTGCGAGCGCAACGGTGGATCGAGGCGGAATTGCGAATTGAAATAACCGATGTCCATATCGGTCAGATGCACGTGGTTGATGGCTTAGGTTCAAGCAGTTGTTGCAACACTTAGGTTGCGAATATTAACTTTTCAAACGCCTCGGCTGGTGTCTTCCAATCCGAGGGCTTTGCGTGGTCTGCAATTAAGCGCGTTCGCAACTGCGTCGAATTCTCGCTCGGAGTATCGACTAATGTCGGTGCCTTTAGGGAAATACTGTCGGAGCAGCCCGTTAGTGTTTTCGTCGTCCCGCGTTGCCACGGACTTCGTGGATCACAGAAATAAATCGACAAACTTGTGTCGATCTTTAGCTGCGCGTG
>LGTG01000390.1 GCA_001190015.1 Candidatus Burkholderia crenata | reverse complement strand
TACATCGGCTCACGGTTTCGCTCCACGCTTCCTCCCCACGCTCGGTCACCCTCACGCAGTTGCGCTTCACTTCGTTCGCTGTGGTCAACTCACGGGAGGACTTACACCTCCAAGATTGCGCCCATGCTGGGCGCACGCATAAAAAAACACCCCGCCGGTGAACTACCCGCGGGGTGTTTTCGTTTTTGACTCAGTCTTCAGTCTCGTGACGCCCGCTGTTCAATCAGCGCAAGGTACGCGTCGGTGTCCGGCGGCGTGTTGTTGCGCTGTGATTCCCAGATGATCTGCCCAAGGCATTCCATGATCGCGTGCTGTGCGTCGTGCGTCGAACCCAGGCGTCCGACCAGCCGCTCATGCGCGCGCCGGATACCGGGCGGTTGATCAATGGACAGTTGCTCGGTAATGGCGAGATGCATCGATAAATGCAGGAACGGGTTGCTCTTGCCCTGATCCGGCGAGTAGTCGGCATGGGCCACGTCGGGATCAGCGAGTTCTTGCTGGTATTCAGGATGCTCGTCGATCCAATCCACCGCAATGCTCTCAAGCGGAGTGAGGACGCCGCCCTCGCGCTGCTTGCGCCAGGTGTCGGTGAAAAATTGGCGAACTTCGTCGCGGCTGGGGTTGAACATGGTTGTGGCGGTCGTTTTCAGAGGCCCATTTTAGGCTGCATCGCCGTCTCTCGCCTGCTTGCGTCTCGGCCGTCGTTTTTACTCGATAGGCGCCGGCGTCTTCGGCCGGTACTCGCACAGCGGCTCGATCGCGCAATGCCAGCATTCCGGTACGCGCGCCCGGCATACATAACGGCCGTGCAGGATCAGCCAGTGATGCGCGTCCTGTTTGAATTCGTCGGGGACGAATTTCTCGAGTGCCGTTTCGACCGCGCGCACGTCCTTGCCAGGCGCAACCCCGGTGCGATTCGACACCCGAAAGATATGCGTGTCCACAGCGATGGTCGGATGGCCGAACGCCGTGTTCAGGATCACGTTGGCCGTCTTGCGTCCCACGCCCGGCAGCGCTTCGAGCGCCTCGCGATCGTCCGGCACTTCGCCTTCGTATTGCTCCACCAGGATCTTGCACGTGGCGACCACGTTCTTCGCCTTCGTCCGAAACAATCCGATGGTCTTGATGTACTCTGTCACGCCTTCTTCGCCGAGCGCCAGCACTTTGGCTGGCGTATTGGCGATGGGGTACATGCGCCGCATTGCCTTGTTCACGGAGACATCGATGGCTTGCGCCGACAGCATCACCGAGATCAGCAATTCGAACGGCGATTCATGTTCGAGTTCGGTGGTCGGATGCGGATTCAGGCTTTGCAGCGTCTCGAAGATCGCACGGCGCTTTTTAGTGTTCATCGTGTTCAGGTCTTGTTATCGTTACCAGGTTCGCGGTTGGGGTCGATGGCAGGCATCGAACTTTTGTCTTCACCTGCGTGGGTCATGCCGGGACGGCGCCGCCGGGCTTCGACAGCATCGATCCTGAACCTCCGGGCTGACCGCGTCGGTGTTTTTTGGTCCCGCGCCGAGTCTGGCCAGTTCTTCTTTCTTCTGGCGCGCCCGGGCCATCGCGGCCTGAATGATGGCGCGCTTTTTCGCCTGCGCGTCGTCGTCCGCGGCGACGGGTTGCACCGTTCCTGATTCAACCGATCTATCCGGCTCGGTGTCCGGTTGACTATACGACTGAATACCGGACTCAGTACCCGACGGCCCGGCCACGCGCGCCGCCTTGCGCGCTTCGGCCGCGTGGCGTTCACGTGCGAGGCGCGTCAGGCGCCAATCGTGCCGCTTGCGCGCCGCGTCCGCTTCCTGCTGGCTCCACGCATCCCAGCCGGTCTGGTGGCCGGTGACCGGGACCATCGCGATGCAATCGACCGGGCAGGGCGGCACGCACAAGTCGCAGCCGGTGCAAAGTTCGGGGATGATCGTGTGCATCTGCTTCGCCGCACCAACGATTGCATCGACCGGACATGCCTGCATGCACAGCGTGCAGCCGATGCAAAGGTTTTCATCGATGATCGCAAGCGGCCGTGGCCGTTCCACACCGTTATCCGGGTTCAGCGGAATGACGGGCATGCCGAGCAGGGTGGCTAAGCGAACCACCCCTCCCTGGCCGCCCGGCGGGCACTGGTTGATGTTTGCATCGCCTGCGGCAATCGCTTTCGCATACGGCCGGCACGCGGGATAGCCGCATTTGGTGCATTGCGTTTGGGGCAGCCGGTCTTCGATCTGGTCGGCGAGAGTCTTGGAAGAGGTTGCAGTCATTACGGTCACATTAACGGCTTGCTAACAGCGTGGGGAGAGCGGCGCGAACGGGCTCGCAAGCCCGGCGCGAATGCATGCAACACGAACGGGCCGCTCATCCGGCTTTTGGCCGGGTCCGTGGGTCAGACAAAACAGACCCTTGGCCATTGGGCGCGATCCGTACGATCTGGATTCGGGGACCGCGAGTGACCTTTGGTGACGGCACGTGGGGACATGTCGACCGCTCAGGTTCGCGCTCATTTTTGACGTCATGTTCGAGCGTTTCCGACCATTGTACGGGAAGCGGCATTATCGCTGAATTTCAAGCTGTTCCCAATCATTTCCAATTGCCAACATGCCAACGATGTGCACATAATCAAATCGCTTTCGATTGACTGCAGGACGGTATTCCCCACTCACGTTGGCGTAACCGATCCATCGCATGCTTCCTGAGGACACGGGAACACGTGACGCTATCCAGATAACGTGGTTTGTCGGTCACAAAGCCACTATGAACCAGCCAAAAATCAAAAGAGATCCCGAGGGTACACGCCGTCGCATCCTGCTGGCCGTCACAGAGGAATTTGCTGCAGGCGGCTTGTTCGGCGCACGTGTCGACCAGATTGCACGCCGTGCCGAAACCAACGAGCGAATGCTCTACTATTATTTCGGCAGCAAGGAGCAGTTGTTCACCGCGGTGCTCGAACATGCATTCGCCGCACTCACGGACGCTGAAAAGACGCTGGACCTCGACGGTGTTGCTCCCGTCGAAGCCATCACGCAACTGGCGCATTTCATCTGGAATTATTATCGTGAGCATCCCGAACTCTTGCGGCTCGTCAATAACGAAAATCTGCACGAAGCCCGCTATATAAAGGGTTCCACGCGTATTCGGGAGTTGATATCGCCGGTGGTCGCCACGCTCGCGAAGATTCTCGAACGTGGTCAGTACGCCGGACTATTTCGCAATAACGTCAACCCGCTGCGTTTTTACGTGACCTTGTCGGGTCTTGGCTATTACATTGTATCGAATCGATTCACGCTCGAAGCCACGTTCGGACTCGACTTCAGCCTCGACGCCGAACGCGATGAAATCATCAGGATGAGTACGGAATTGCTGCTCGCGTATTTGCTGTGGCGCTGACGCATCGGCCTGCTCGCGGCTTCCTCGCCGCAGAGCGGCCTGCAATCGGGATAGGGGTAGGCCTCACGGCCCGACCCCTCCCACACCACGGTGCGTACGGGTCCGTACACGGCGGTTCGGATCGATTACCCGGCTGACGGGCCAACCGGGGGAAGTCCAAGGGACCGAAAGTAACGATTAGACAGCGCAATGTT
>LGTG01000032.1 GCA_001190015.1 Candidatus Burkholderia crenata | reverse complement strand
ACCGACATTAGTCGATACTCCGAGCGAGAACTCGACGCAGTTGCGAACGCACTTTTAATTGCAAACCACGCAAAGCCCTCGATTGGAAGACACCAGCCGAGGCGTTTGAAGAGTTAATATTCGCAACCTAAATGATGGTGTTGCAACGACTGCTTGAACCTAAGGCCGGTTCCACCCATCATCCCTCGAATGGATCACGGGCGCAAATTCCTTGATTGCGGTCTTCCATGCTCAGGAAATCCGCGGGCACGTCAACGTCCTTAAGCAACGCGAAGAACTCATTCCAGTCAGCGTATCGATTCATTTCCGTCCCAACAAACTCAATCCATACACCCCCGCCGCCAAGATCGTGATCCAGAAGCTGGTTGGCCAGTCGGTGTAATACGCCAGCGTCAATCCCAACCACGCCTGCACCAGCGCGAAAACTGCCGCCAGCAGTACGCCGGTCGACAGCCGCGTCGCTATGTTCTGAGCCGCCGCGGCCGGTCCCACCATCAGCGCGAAGACCAGTAAAACGCCCACTATCTGCGTCGATGCCGCCACCGCCAGCGCCGTGATCGCAAGGAACAGGATAGAAACGAGGCGCAGTGACATCCCTTTGGCTTCGGCTAGTTCCGGTTGCAGCGAAGCGAACAACAACGGCCGCATGATAATCGCGAGCGCGTCAAGGCTGACCACCGCGAGCCCGAGGAGCACCACGAGCGTTTCATGGCTCACACCGAGCACGTTGCCGAACAGCAGCGCGGTCGCCTGGCTGGCGTACGCGGTGAAGAAGTGCAGGAACAGCAAGCCGAAGCCCAGCGACAACGTCAGGATCACGCCGATAGCGACATCGCGTCCGGTCAGTTTCTCGCCGAGCGCGCCCATGCCGATACCCGCCGCGAGCGTGAAGCCGATCATGCCCCAGAGCGGCGACATGCCGACCAGCACGGCGCCGGTAGCACCGGTGAAACCCACGTGCGATAACGCGTGACCTGCGAAGGTCTGGCCGCGCAATACAAGGAAGTAGCCGACCACGCCCGCCAGCACCGCGACAATCCCCGACGCCACGAAGGCGTTTTGCATGAACTCGTATTCAAACATCGTGGAAATGCGTTCCGGTGTGGTGATGAGCGTGACCGTGGCCTTGAGCGTGGGAATGAGAATGGCCTTCGGGATCGTCTTCGTGCGCGTGATCGAGCTTGTCGACTTCCACATCGCCCGCCATCACAAAGATGCGGCCGTTCACGCGCATCACGTCGATGGGCGATTTATATAGCTGCGATAAAACCGGCTTCGTGATGACTTCATCGATCGTACCGAGCGCCGCGCGGCCATTGCCGAGATACAGCACACGGTCGATGGAGTTGAGCAGCGGATTGAGTTCGTGCGCGGAGAACAGCACGGTAATGCCGAGTTCACGCTGCACGCTGCGCACGAGATCGACTACGCCGGTTTGATGACGCGGATCGAGACTGATCAGGGGTTCATCGAGGAGCAGGAGTTTCGGGTTGCCAAGCAGACATTGTGCAAGCAGCAAACGCTGCCGTTCGCCGCCCGACAACTCGGACAACGGCCGCATGGCGAGCGTCCGGGCGCCGACTAAATCGAGCACGCGGTCGACATCGGCACGTGCCGCGGCGTTCGCGAGCGGCAGGCCCCAGCGGTGCCCATTAGCAGCCATTGCGACGAAATCACGGCCGCGCACATGCCGGCCGGCAAGACCGCTGCGCGTTTGCGGCATGTAGCCAATTGACGGATTGCCGCGTACGACCGGCGCACCGTTCACTCGAATCGCACCTTTCGATAACGGCAACAACCCCAGCATCGCGCCCATCAGCGTGGTCTTGCCGGCGCCGTTCGGACCCAGCACGCCGATAAACTCTCCCGCCGCAACGGTGAAGCTGGCGTCCTTCAGGATCGGCCGTCCGCCGAGTTCGAGCGCAACGTGTTCGACTTCCAGCGCGCCCGCTTTACCTCGCGCTGAACCCGTGTCCGGAGTCGTCATTGCAACGCGCCCGAAAGCGCGATTTCGCTACTGCCACATCCCGTCATTGTGTTCCCGTCATTGTGTTTTTCCCTGCAGCGCAACCGACAACGCGTCGAGCTGCGACGTCATCCATGTCTGGAAAGTCTTGCCGGCGGGCAGCGTCTCGGTGACGCTGACGCTCGGCACGTGTGAATCGTGGGCCACTTTCAACATGCGCTTCGTGAGTGTTTCCGTAGCCTGGCTGTTATAGATCAGCACGTGCACGCGGCGCTCGCGCAGATCCTTTTCGAACGCGGCAATATCCGTCGCGCTCGGTTCCGTGTCGTTCATCGCGGCGAGCTGGAAGCTGTTGTTACGCATGTCGAGGCCGATCGCATCCGACATATAACCAAACACCGGCTCCGTCGCCGTCACGGGTACGCCCTTGTACTGGCTCTTGAGCGCGGCGACCTTGTCGTCGATAGGTTTCACCGATGCCAGGAATTCCGCGAGGCGCGCATCGTAGTCAGCCTTGTGCGCCGGGTCCGCCTGGACCAGATACTGGCTCACTGCTTTCGCCACCGTCGGCATGGTCGCCGGGTCATACCAGAGATGCGGATTATCGCCGGATTTCTTGCCCATCAGTTGCACCGCGACGATAGTCGTTCGCCCCTTGCCCTTCGACGCGGACAGCAGCTTGTCCATCCACGGATCGTAGTCGGCGCCGTTATACACGACAAGCACCGCATTCTGCAACGCGCGCGAGGTCTTCGGGCTGGCTTCGAACAGATGCGGATCTTCGTCGGGGTTGCTCAGGATGCTTGTCACCTGGACATGATTGCCGCCGAGCTGGCGCACGACATCGCCGTAGAAATTCTCGGCCGCGACCACCGGCACCACGCCTGTAGATGCCGTCTGCGCCGTGGCTGTGCCGCAAAAGCTGGCAGATAAGAAGGCGGCGCAGGACAGGATAGCGGCGGCAAGTTTGCTCATGGTGTTTCCTGGAATGAGGATGGATAGAGGCCGACGGGTGGGTAGCGTTCGCGTTTTGCGTGCACGGCTACGACCGTCCGAACCGATCGGTATGATATAATGTATCATTGTAATTTTGCATCCGCAGGCACATGACGAAAGCCTTTCCGGGCGTCCTCCGATAACCCGTAAACCCACGTTGGTTGGGGTTTTCCCGCAGTTTTGAGATGCTTTACGCGCCGCAGTATCGAAACATGGCGGCGTGCCTTGACACCGCTCTCGGTCAACGTGAAGGGCATATTCTTCCTGATGCAACTCGTCGCGCAGCCCATGGTGGAGCAGAGCCGTGGCGGCAAGATCGTGAACATGTCGTCGCAAGTCGAGCGTCGCGGAGAGGCCCTAGTTTCCCACTATTGCGCAACCAAAGCCCCCGTGATCAGCTACACGCAATCAGCTGCACTGGGGCTCGCCAAGCATGGCATCAACGTGAACAGCACGCACCGGGCGTGATCGACACCCCAATGTGGGAGACGGTCGACGCGCTCTTCGCGAAGTACGAAAACCGCCTGCTCGGCGAGAAGAAATGGCTGGTCGGCGAGACCGTGCCACTCGGCCGCATGGACCCCTGCCGAACGACCTGACGGGCGCGGCACTGTTCCTCGTTTCAGCGGATTCGGACTACATCACGGCACAGACACTGAAAGAGTGGACGGCGGCAACTGGATGAGTTGACGGCGTGCCCCGGATGCTGCAAACGAACGCATGCATCCCAAGCCACCGCCAAGCCGCCGCAGTGAAGATCATTAGCGAAGTTAGTTAAAGCAGCACCTGTATTACCCGAGTATCGACTGCTTCAAGCAACGCACCGATCAGCTCAACGATCAACGTGAAAGGCAAGCACGCAGGACCAGCGCCCGTGCTAACGATAAAGGAGACGAAACAACATGAAACGCGCCAACTTCACCCTCAAGAACCTGCCGATGCGCTCGCTCGCATTCGCTGCATTCGCCGTCGCCGCGATTGCGCCAATCGCCGCAAAGGCTGCGACCGTGACGATCGCGATGCTCAACAACCCGGACATGATCGAGTTGAAGAAGCAAGCTGTCGCCGGCATTCGAAAAAGCGAATCCTGACATTCAGTTGAAGTGGGTCATTCTTGAAGAAAACGTGCTGCGTCAGCGCGTCACCACCGACATCACCACCAACAGCGGCCAGTTCGACGTGATGGCGATCGGCACGTATGAAGCGCCGCAGTGGGGCAAGCGCGGTTGGCTCGCGCCCATGACCAACCTGCCGGCCAGCTACGATCTCGACGACGTGGTGAAGACGGCCCGCGACGGCCTCTCGTATAACGGCCAGTTGTATGCGTTGCCCTTCTACGTCGAAAGCTCGATGACGTATTACCGTAAGGACCTGTTCGATGCCGCCGGCCTAAAGATGCCCGACCAGCCGACCTACGACCAGATCAAGCAATTCGCCGACAAATCAAGGAACAGTACGGCATCTGCCTGCGTGGCAAAGCGGGTTGGGGCGAGAACACGGCGTTCTTCTCGACGGTTGTAAATACGTTCGGCGGCCGCTGGTTCGACGAGAAGTGGCAGGCACAACTCGATACCCCCGAATGGCACAAGGCCCTCACGTTCTACTCGGACCTGCTGAAGAACGACGGGCCGCCGGGAGCCAGCTCGAATGGCTTCAACGAAAACCTGACGCTGATGTCCTCGGGCAAGTGCGCGATGTGGATCGACGCCACGGTCGCGGCCGGCATGTTGTACAACAAGGCTCAGTCGCAAGTGGCTGACAAGATTGGCTTCGCTGCAGCGCCGGTCGAGGTTACGCCGAAGGGCTCGCACTGGTTGTGGTCGTGGTCGCTCGCGATTCCGAAGACCTCGAAGTCGCAAGACGCTGCGAAGAAGTTCGTGACCTGGGCGACATCGAAGGAATACATCGAACTGGCTGCGAAGGACGAAGGCTGGGCCTCGGTCCCCCCGGCACGCGCAAGTCGACCTACGCCAATCCGGAATACAAGAAAGCGGCACCGTTCGGCGACTTTGTGCTGAGCGCGATCGAATCGGCTAATCCGAACGATGTAACGCTGAAAAAGGTGCTGTACACCGGTGTCCAGTTCGTCGGGATTCTTGAATTCCAGTCGTTCGGTACCGTGGTGGGCCAGTCGATCGCCGGTGTGGTCGTCGGACAGACGACTGTTGATGCTGCGCTGACGGCCGGCAATGCTGCAGCCAATCGTGCCGCAGGCCGGCTACCAGAAGTAAGGGCCCAAAGCAGCAACTTGTTGCGCCCAACGTAGGACAAGCGGGCCGCGCCGCTTCTGTGAAGAAGTGTCAGGTGCGCGGCCTGCGCATCATCGAGAGGTGACACGATCATGAGTAAACTTAATCCCCCCTCAGCTTGCAATTACCAATATTTTTCGGCGAGTTCGAAACCGAGCAGGATATCTGTAAGCCTTACCAATCCTCGCCAGACAACGATATTGCCCGAAGGAGGATCATTGGCTCGGACTAGATAGCCACCCAGTTGGGCA
>LGTG01000389.1 GCA_001190015.1 Candidatus Burkholderia crenata | reverse complement strand
CTGGCACCGACTTCGACGACGTCGGCGGCCACATCACCGCCGCACCTGTGCCAGAGCATTGTAAGCGCGAGTTTCTACACACGTAGCTTCGATGTTTAAGAGGGTTCACGATTGTGTCCGCAATAACAACTTGCGGACGCAATCCACGATCAAGAATGACTTGAGCTTTTTGCCCTTGCGGGTGACCCGTGTTGGTGCTGGAGGCAAACGCAGCTTCGACCCGGCAGACAAGCAGCGGCTGATCGCGATGCCTGCTTTGAACCAGGAGCATCGCTGTCGGGCCTAGCCCTGAAGGCTGGGGTGAATGCCAACCAGCTGCACAAATGGGTTCGGCTGCGCGAACAGTCAAACGCCACCGTGAGGGGCAACGTAGCGCTGGCACCATCAGCCTTCATGGCGGTCGTCGCGATCGATGACACAGTGCCAGTGCCGGTTTCATCACCCGCTGCACCGCGCAGCCGGAGCCATCTCGTTTATCGCCATGATCAGGGGCGTCAGCCCGGCTGTCGGCGCAGTTGCCCAACGGCGTGAAACTTGGACTCGCATGTTCGGGCAAGGATGGCGCGCTCGTGGTAAGCGATAGATCTGGCACAGCGAATGGAGAATCATTTTTAACTGACGGTTAATCGCGAGGGCATCGCGGAGTCCGATGTCTACCGGCGATGTCTGCAAAGTGATGTCGTAAGTGGGTTCCGACGCGAAGGTCGGCGCCTAGTCGAGGCCTCAGTCCAAGATTGCTTGAGCCTACCGCCTGGCGTAATTAAACGGCAGCAGGTCACTGACGTCAGCGTCTGGTGGTCGTTGTGGCAGCTCGGTCAAGACATGCAGCAAATACGCATACGGTTCGACGCCGCATGCGCGACGTTAGCATCAAGCTGTACACCGTCGCACTCGCTTTCGCACCGGCAACCGTGTCGCAATACAGCCATGATTTTCTCCCAGTGCAGAATGGCCTGATGTCCCGTTCGATGACGTTATGCCGACTCCCGGTTATGCCGCCGCGTCATAGCCGTCCATGGCGCCGGACATGCCTTCGTGTGACGGTTGAGTCGGCATAATCCTTACGATTTCTCTAACAGGCTGTTGAAAAGTGCCCCGTCATGACGACCGAAGCAGTGTTCAAGAGGTTTGCACATGCAATTTGCTGCTGAATTGCGGGTTCGCCGAGTGGTTTTGGCAGGCAGTGCGCAGGCACGCCAGCCCGGCGCCGTACGGTGC
>LGTG01000388.1 GCA_001190015.1 Candidatus Burkholderia crenata | reverse complement strand
CATTTAACACTTCCAAATTTCGAGATGTTGCAACGACCGGTTGAATTCGCCAGGACATCAACGAGACGCAGGCGGCGAATGTCGGTTTCCCGATTCTGGTCGACGGCGACCGGAAAGTGTCCGAGCTCTACAACATGATTCACCCGAACGCAAATTTGACGCAGACGGTGCGCTCGCTTTTTGTCATCGATCCGCAAAAAAAGTTCGCCTGACCATCACGTATCCGGCGAGCACAGGTCGAAACTTCGATGAAGTCCTGCGCGTGATCGATTCGCTGCAACTCACTGACAGCTATCAGGTCGCGACGCCGGGCAACTGGAAGCAGGGCGACGACGTGATCATCGTGCCGTCGCTGCAAGATCCGGGGGAGATCAAGCGCAAATTCCCGAAGGGCTACAAGGCTGTGCGCCCGTACCTGCGCCTGACGCCTCAGCCGAACAAGTAAGCGCTTGCCGAACCAGGCGCAAGTAGAAAGCCAACGCACGAAGTAGAAAGCCAACGCACGAAACACGTTGGCTTTTTGTTTTCCAGCAACCCGGAAAAAACTCAACTCAGAAAAACGCCTGAATCCCCGTCTGGGCGCGCCCGAGGATCAGCGCGTGGATGTCGTGCGTGCCTTCGTACGTGTTCACCACTTCCAGATTTACCAAATGCCGCGCCACGCCAAATTCGTCTGAAATTCCGTTCCCGCCGAGCATGTCACGCGCCAGGCGCGCGATATCCAGCGCCTTGCCGCACGAATTGCGTTTCATGATCGAGGTGATTTCGACCGCCGCCGTGCCTTCGTCCTTCATGCGGCCCAGACGCAGCACGCCTTGCAGCCCGAGGGTGATTTCCGTCTGCATGTCGGCGAGTTTCTTTTGAATCAACTGGTTGGCCGCGAGCGGACGGCCGAACTGCTTACGATCCAGCGTGTATTGCCGTGCCATGTGCCAGCACGCTTCAGCCGCACCGAGCGCACTCCACGCGATCCCGTAGCGCGCCGAATTCAGGCAGGTGAACGGGCCTTTGAGGCCGCTCACGTTCGGCATCAGGTTTTCTTCCGGCACGAAGACTTCATCCATCACGATCTCGCCTGTAATCGATGCCCGTAAGCCGACCTTGCCGTGAATGGCCGGCGCACTCAAGCCCTTCCAGCCTTTTTCCAGGATAAAACCGCGAATCAGATCGCGGCCATCCTCTTCCAGCTTTGCCCACACGACGAACACATCGGCGATCGGCGAATTCGATATCCACATCTTCTGGCCGGAGATCGAAAATCCGCCGTCCACCTTCTTGGCGCGCGTTGTCATGCTGGCGGGGTCTGATCCGGCGTTCGGTTCAGTGAGCCCGAAGCAGCCGATCCACTCGCCGGTCGCCAGCTTCGGCAGATATTTTTGCTTCTGCGCTTCGGTGCCGAATGCGTTGATCGGCACCATGACGAGCGACGACTGCACGGACATCATCGACCGGTAACCTGAATCCACACGTTCAACTTCGCGCGCGATCAGGCCATAGCTGACGTAGTTGAGACCGGGGCCGCCGTATTGCTCGGGAATGGTCGGGCCAAGCAGGCCGAGTTCACCCATCTCACGAAAGATCGCCACATCCGTGTGTGCGTTGCGGAACGCGTCGAGCACACGCGGCTGCAGCTTGTCCTGCGCGTAAGCGTGCGCAGCGTCGCGGATCATGCGTTCTTCGTCGCTGAGTTGCTGGTCAAGCAGCAACGGATCTTTCCAACTGAAACGGGCGTCATCGGCCATGTTGTTTCTCCTGTTTCCTCTATTCCTGATTTTCGGACTTGACTGAAGTTCCGTTAAGCGGAACAATGTTTTACAAATTAGAACTGAGTCTAACATCCTGATGCCAATAACTTCACTTCCATCCGGAATCCCGAGTTGTCGAAGCCGTCCGATCCTTCAGAAGGAA
The DNA here is from genome assembly GCA_001190015.1 of Candidatus Burkholderia crenata. GTDB lineage: Bacteria > Pseudomonadota > Gammaproteobacteria > Burkholderiales > Burkholderiaceae > Caballeronia > Caballeronia crenata. The sequence continues at coordinate 832 of LGTG01000388.1, read as the reverse complement.
TCGATGAACGCAAGTTTGTCGTCGCGCTCGCCCGCGGCGTCGAGATGTTGCGCGCGTTTCGTCCGGGCGGGACCTTGTGGGCAATCATGATTTCGTCGATAGAATGTAAGCGATAGATTTGGCACAGCGAATGGAGAATTATTTTTAACTGATGGTTAATCGCGAGGGCATCGCGGAGTCCGATGTCTACCGGCTATGTCTGCAAAGTGATGTCGTAAGTGGGTTCCGACGCGAAGGTCGGTGTCTAGTCGAGGCCTCAGTCCAAGTTTGCTTGAGCCTGCCGCCTGGCTTAGTTGAACGGCAGCAGGTCACTGACGTCAGCGTCTGGTGGTCGTTGTGGCAGCTCGGTCAAGACATGCAGCAAATACGCATACGATTCGACGCCGCATGCGCGACACGTTAGCATTAAGCTGTACACCACCGTACTCGCTTTCGCACCGGCAACCGTGTCGCAGTACAGCCACGATTTTCTCCCAGTGCAGAATGGCCTGATGTCCCGTTCGATGACGTTATGCCGACTCCCGAATTATGCCGCGTCATAGCCGTCCATGGCGCCGGACATGCCTTCGTGTGACGGTTGAGTCGACATAATCCTTATGTTCTCTAGCAGGCTGTTGAAAAGCGCCCCGTCATGACGACCGAAGCACTGTTCAAGAGGTTTGCACATGCAATTTGCTGCTGAATTGCGGGTTCGCCGAGTGGTTTTGGCAGGCAGTGCGCCGGCACGGCGCCGTACGGTGCTCGCACCATGGCGGCTCCTTGTGGCACCACGCTTGGCATTCGGACTATGCGTGTCAGATTGCTCGCGACCATCGTCAGCTTGAAGTGCTGG
>LGTG01000387.1 GCA_001190015.1 Candidatus Burkholderia crenata | reverse complement strand
CATCCACGCGTCACCACCCGCCCCCCGGGACTGGTCCGCCGAGCAAGGGCTCGCCATCGTCGAACTCATCGACGATCTACGCGAGCGGATCTGCACGCACTACTAGCTCGCACTGCACGAGCTACAGCGCGAACAACGAGAACGCTCGCCTGACCGATGTCGACGATCCATTCTGAGCACGAGCAGGCCGACAACCACGGGCTAGCAGCAACGGCCCCTGGTCACTTCGCTTCTATTCAATCCACCGACGCCGTTTAGTGTCGGATTTGCACCGCCGCTAACACCTCCAAGATTGCGCCCATGCTGGGCGCACACAAAAAGGGCCGCGAAGAAGCGCGGCCCTCAATTCGTCCAGCGACTGAACAGCCTGTCAACCCGGCCGTTCCCCCCTTCATCGATCAATCATCGCTTTTCGGATCGAGCCCTGGAAACAGGATCTCGGTGAAGCCGAATTTCGAGAAATCCGTCACACGCATGGGATAAAGCTTGCCGATCAGGTGATCGCATTCGTGCTGCACGACCCGCGCGTGGAACCCTCTTCGGCCAGCCGTTCGATCGCTGAGCCATACTGATCGAACCCCTGATAGCGGATCATGGAATACCGCTGCACTGCGCCGCGCAGGCCCGGCACCGTTTGCGTGGCGCATGGTGTCGAACATGTCCTCGACAAGAGCATGCAGCTCGTGGGTATCGAAATGGTCGACCGGTTCCGCAATACGCAACAAACGCGGATCGCCCATTTTGAGGATTTCGCGAATCATGGGGTTTCTCCCTCTAAAAGCTTGCGCATCCCATCTTCGTCGAGCACGGGGACGCCGAGTTCCTCGGCCTTCACGAGCTTGCTGCCCGTCTCCGCCCCCGCCACTACGTAATCCGTCTTTTTCGACACCGATCCCGCCACTTTCGCGCTCGCCGCCTCCAGCATCTCCTTCGCGTCTTCGCGGGACAGATTAGGCAGCGTGCCGGTGAGCACGACCGTCTTGCCGGCGAGCACGCCCTGCGGCGCCTTCGGCGCGGGTGGGCCTTCGGGCCAGGTCACCTTGCCCGGCGCGCGCAACTGCTCGATCACCATCTGGTTATGCGCTTCGCTGAAAAAATTGTGCAGCGACTCGGCCACGACCAGGCCAACGTCGTTCACTTCCAGCAATTCTTCGACGCTCGCCGCCATGATCGGATCAAGCGAGCCGAAATGCTTGGCCAGGTCCTTCGCGGTGGATTCCCCGACGTGACGAATACCGAGCGCGTAAAGAAAACGCGGCAAGGTGGTTTGCTTCGCCTTTTCGAGTGAATCGTACAGATTCTGGGCGGATTTATCGGCGAAACGGTCCAGCGCCGCGAGCGTTGCCACGCCGAGATTGAACAGGTCCGCAGGCGTGCGCACAATATTCTGCTCGACCAGCTGGTCGATGATCTTCTCACCCAGCCCGTCGATATCCAGCGCGCGCCGTTGCGCGAAATGCCACAACGCCTGCTTGCGTTGCGCCGGACAGATGAGTCCGCCCGTGCAACGGGCAATGGCCTCATCAGGCAGCCTTTCGATCTTCGATCCGCAGACTGGGCACTCGGTCGGCATCACGAACTTGCGGGCATTATCCGGACGCCGGTCGAGAATCGCGCCGACCACTTCGGGGATGACATCGCCGGCACGCCGCACGATCACCGTATCGCCAATACGGATGTCCTTGCGCAGCATCTCGTCCTCGTTATGCAGCGTCGCATTCGTTACCGTCGCGCCGCCGACGAACACAGGCGTGAGCCGCGCGACCGGCGTGATGGCGCCCGTACGGCCGACCTGGACGTCGATGGCAAGCAACTGCGTGAGCGCTTCCTGCGCGGGAAACTTGTGCGCGAGCGCGAAGCGCGGTGCGCGCGAAACAAAACCCAGCTTGTCCTGTTCGTCGCGCTGGTTGACTTTGTAGACCACGCCGTCGATGTCATACGGCAAACCGTCGCGTTTCTCGCCCGTTTTGCGAAAGAATTCGAGCAGGCCTTCAGCGCCTTGCACCACGCCGCGCTCGGCGTTCACCGGCAGGCCCATTTCCTTGTACCAGTCGAGCAGCGCCCAATGCGACGCCGGCATCTCCGCGCCTTCCAGCACGCCAATGCCATAAGCGAAAAACGACAACTGGCGCTGCGCGGTCATCTTGGGATCGAGTTGGCGTAAACCGCCGGCCGCTGCGTTACGCGGATTCGCGAACTCGCGTTGTTCAGCCTCGCGTTGCCGCGCGTTGATCTTCTCAAAATCACGCTTGAACATGAGTACTTCACCGCGCACATCGAGCCGCTTCGGTATGTTCTTGCCCTTGAGTTTCAGGGGAATGGAACGAATGGTACGGACGTTTCCCGTCACCTCTTCGCCCGTCGCACCGTCGCCGCGCGTGGCCGCCTGAACGAAGATGCCGTCGTCATAACGCAGGGAAATGGCAAGCCCGTCGAATTTCAGTTCGCATGCGTATTCCACGGGTGTATGGCCGAGTGTGTCGGCGACCCGTTTATCGAATGCAATAATGCCTTCGTCCGCGAAACCGTTGTTCAGCGAGAGCATGGGCACGTCGTGCGTGACCGGCTGAAAACCCGTGGCGACCTGGCCGCCGACGCGTTGCGTGGGGGAGTCAGGTGTGATCAGTTCGGGCTGATCGGTCTCGATCTGCTGCAGTTCCTTGAACAGGACGTCGTATTCGGCGTCGGGCAGATCCGGCTGATCGAGCACGTAATACGCGTAATTGGCGCGCTCGAGCTCCGTGCGCAGCCAGGTGGCGCGCTCAGCCGGCCGCTCCGCACTGGTGATGGGCGAGCCATGCGCAGCGGAAGCAGCGGAGACAGCTTTGGCAGCGGCTTTCGGTTTAGCAGACATGCGGCAGGACAGACTAGAAAGTTAGAAGAAAACCGACCTCTTGATTGTCTCAGAGATCGGCTGTTCGTGGCATCGGGCGTGTAGTCGATGCCTTACGAAATCGCTAACTGTCCAACGGCTGCCATCGTAAGGTCCTACTACTGGCTGAACAAGCGCCGCGTGGCGGGGGAGCCTGCCGGAATACCGGCCTCTTCGAGATTCGCGTACAGCGTCATCAACTGCTTTTCAATAGCCAGCAGCGACGATTCCGACAACGGCCGGCGCTGGTCGTCCACCACACGCGCGCCAATGCGCTCGGAGAGCGACTTAGCATAATCGCACATCAGGCGGAACGGCAGGATGTCCTCGTCGGCCACGGGCACGTCCAGCACGAGCGTGATCATCTGGCCGCCCTTGTGCGTCAGGTCGTCACGCAGGAAGTTGGTATCGCCGAAAAGCAGCATGAACACCGGGTTCTGGTGTGCATCGAGCTTGACGAAACGCGTGCCGTCGCGCGACAGCAGCAAGCCATCCTGCGAGGCCACCGCCTGCACGTAGTTGGCTGACCACGGCGCGCCGTCGGAGAGAATGTTGATCGACAACTGCGCATCGCACTGAGCCGCGAATGCGTCGAGTTCGCGCGCCATGCCGACCGTTTCCAGCATGTCGGGAAACTCGGGATAACCGTCAATACTGTCGGCGAAACGCTGCACGCCTGTGACGAACTCCGAGAATTCCAGTTCGTTCAGCGGGCCGCCGCGATTGGCCAGTTGCGCCGCTGCGCGCAGCTCTTCATAACGCGCGCCGTTCTTGAACAATTCCCAGGTCGTGCCGCCCTCCGGCTTGCCTTCTATGTGCACGGGCTTCGCGCCCGCGCGGCGCAATTTCTGCGCGCTCGGTATCAGCTTTTCGCCCGCTATGGGGGCAAGCAAACAGATCGGTACCACGCAATCGATCCGCCGATCCACAATAACCGGCGGCGCCGATGAAATCGTGGTCGCGGCGGGCAAAACAGGTTCGTCCTCGTCGGCGAGAATGGGAGCCACGGGTAACGATTGCGGTTCCGGGAAATCGCCATTGACCGAGGTCGATTCAGCCTGGAGATCGACTGCGGTATCGGCCTGCTCTACCGTAAACAGCGGCGCACCGCCGAAACTCGGCTCCACCCGCGTGTCCGGTGCATCGCCCTCGCCGCTCATGGCGGGTTCGCGCCGCACCGGGCGTGTAGGTTCAATGAACGGCTGCTCCTCGTCGGCGTCGTTGCGCACAAGCGACTCCGCTGCTTCGTCAGGCATCGGGCGCGGCATCTTGCGGCGCACTTTGGCGCCCTGCCACGCGTTATAAACCACTACGCCGCCTACCACCACGGCACCGGCTCCAATCAACCCGAGTGTCAACTCGTCCATGCACTCTCCGTCATTCTTTTCTGGTTGAGCTCTCGGCGCGCCTGACGGCGCTATTGAGGCATCCGGCGCTCGATTGAGCACTTGTTGAGCTTACGCTGCGCGATCTGCGCCCCACGCGGTGCGAATGTTGCATCCGGACTGCGTGGGTCACTCCGCGCCTGTGCGCCAGAACCGGCCTTCCAGGCCCGTTCTCCATACTATCTTGCTGTTCGTTCTAAAATGCCCGGCAAACGTTCAAGTATTCTGGGCGAAACCCGCCGCGGATTCCATATCCACGGCAACAATCCGCGAAACGCCCTGTTCCTGCATCGTCACACCGATCAGTTGTTGCGCCATTTCCATCGCGATCTTGTTGTGCGAGATGAAGAGGAACTGTGTCTTCTCCGACATCGTCCGCACCAGGTTCGCAAAGCGTTCCGTGTTGGCGTCGTCGAGTGGCGCGTCCACTTCGTCCAGCAGACAGAACGGCGCAGGATTCAACTGGAACATCGCAAACACGAGCGCGGTGGCGGTCAGCGCCTTTTCGCCGCCCGACAGCAAGTGAATGGTCGAATTCTTCTTGCCTGGCGGTTGCGCGAGCACCTGCACGCCGGCATCAAGAATTTCGTCGCCGGTCATCACGAGTTTCGCCTGACCACCGCCGAAAAGACGCGGGAAAAGCTTGCCGAAATGACGATTCACTTCGTCGAACGTGCCTTGCAGCAACGCACGCGTTTCCTGGTCGATCTTGTGGATCGCGTCTTCCAACGTGCCGATGGCGTCGTTCAAATCCGCCGATTGCGTGTCCAGGAACTCCTTGCGCTCGCTGGCTGCGGCGAGTTCGTCAAGCGCGGCCATGTTCACGGCGCCAAGCGCCGCGATCGCGTTATTCAGCCGCGTGACTTCGCCCTGCAGATAAGAAAGTTTCAGGTCCGGCGTGAGCTTGGCCTGCAACTCGGCTTCATCGACACCGGCAGCCGCCAGTTGCTCGATAAACTGCTCGCCGCTGATGCGCGCCGCCTGTTCCTTCAACTGCAATTCGCTGATCTTGTCGCGCAACGGCTGCAGCGAACGTTCCGCGATAAGCCGCAATTCGTCGGCCTGTCGCAAGCGCGCGGTGAGATCGTCGAGTTCGAGGCGGGCCGAGTGCAGCGCCTCTTCCTTGGCCGCACGCAATTCGAGCGCGTCCTGCAAGCCGGTGTGCGCGGTCTGTTCGTTGATCGTTTCGAGTTCGGCGCGGGCATCTTCCAGGGCACCGGCCACGCGTTCGCTCTGATCCTTCGCGGTGTCGATGTTGCGCTGGTATTCGTCGATCTTCGCCGCGAGCCCACGCGCCGCGAAGCTGGCGTCGGTGGCCGCGCGTTCGAGATCGCGCGCTTCCTGGCGGGCATTGGTCAACGCTTCGTCGAGTGCTTCGAACGCCAGTTGATGATCTTCGAAACGCGCCTGCAACTCGGCGAGTTCGCCGTCGTGGCACTCAAAATTCGCCTCCGATTCAGCGCGCAACGCACGCTGTTCATCGATTTGTGCGGTGATTTCAGCCAGTTCTTCGCGGATCTGCGTACTGCGCTGCATGTAGCGCTCGTGCGCCTGCGCGAGCTTCAACACATCCATTTGCAATGCATGGACACGTTGGGTCGCGCGTTCGGCAGAAGAACGGACGTCTCCAAGACTCGCCGATGCCTGCGTATGCGCCGCTTCCGCTCGCACGGCCGCGGCCTTGGCTTCATCGGCCAGCAGGGCTTGTGCACGCACTTGCTTCGTCAGGTTTTCGATTTCCTGCTGGCGGGCGAGCATGCCGGCCTGTTCGGAGTCAGCGGCGTAAAGCTGCACGCCAACCCGCGTCACCACATGGCCCACCTTTACCACGTACGCAGCGCCGTCCGGCAATTGCGAACGCGAGGCAAGCGCCTGGGCGATGTCATCGGCGACAAAAACGTTACCCAGCCAGTCGGTCAGTACTGCGCGCAGACCGGCGTTGTCGATACGGATCAACGCAAGCAACGGCCGCAAACCGGCGGGCGTTTCCTGCGGCCGGCCGGCGTTAGGCGGCGCATAGAATGCCAGTTTGGCCGGCGGAGCGTCAGTCGCGAACGCCTTGACCCAGTCGAGATTCGATACTCCCAGCGCCGCGATCCGCTCACGCAGAACCGACTCCAGTGCCGTTTCCCAACCCGCTTCAATGTGGAGCTTTTTCCACAAGCGCGGCAACGAACCGAGTTCGTGTTTATCGAGCCACGGCTGGATCTTGCCTTCGGTCTGGACGTTTTCCTGCAATTGCTTTAACGCCGCAAGCCGTGCTTCAAGCTGGTGAATCTGCGCGCTTTCGGCCTGCACTTTTTCTTGTGCCGCGCGCCGCTCGCCATCCAGACGCGGCAGCGTATCCTGCGCATCGGAGAGACGGGCCTGGGCTTCAGCCAGGATTTCTTCGTGCTCGGCGAGTTGCATGCGCAACTCTTCGAGTTGCGCTTCGTCGGGCGTGTCCAGGCCGCCCGCTTCGCTTTTCAGGCGTTCGTGACGCTGCTGCAATTGCTGCAGTTGCTGATCGGCATTGCGCTGATGCGCAGCCTCGAGTTTCAACGCTTGTTCAGTCTGCGCGATACCGCCGCGCTCGGCGGTCAACTCGGTCTGGGCATCGCGGAAACGCGCTTCGAGCGCAGGCAGTTCACCGTGTTTAGCGGCAGCCGTTTCTTGCGCGATCGCGGCCTTTTCCTCGCCGATAGCCAACGCCTTTTCGGCATCCGTGATCTCGCCGCGGGCTTTCTCGGCCTGCATCTGCCACTGTTCGCGCTGAGCGCTCAACGCGGCGATCTGCGCCTGTACCCGATTGCGCGATTCCACGATAAAGCGGATCTCCGCCTCGAGCTTGGCCACTTCCGAGTTCGCTTCGTACAGCGCGCCCTGGGCGCCATGCATTGCGTCGCTCGCGCTGTAGTGCGCCACCCGCAGCGTTTCCAGTTGCGCTTCGACTTCGTACAGCTTGGCGGTTTGCGCCTCGAGTTCAATCTGCGCGTCGCTGATGGCACGTTGTTGGCGCTCCGACTCGTTGCCCGCCTCGTTTTTGCGCAACAACCAGAATAGCCGTTGTTTTTCCTCGCCTTCGGCCTGTAGCGTCTTGTATTTCGTCGCGACAATAGCCTGGGCCTCGAGCTTCTCCAGATTCGAGCTCAACTCGCGCACGATGTTTTCCACGCGGGTCAGGTTTTCGCGCGTGTCGTGCAGGCGGTTTTCGGTCTCGCGGCGACGTTCCTTGTACTTGGACACACCGGCAGCTTCTTCCAGGAACACGCGCAGCTCTTCGGGCTTCGCCTCAATGATCCGCGCGATCATGCCCTGCCCGATGATCGCGTAGGCGCGCGGCCCGAGGCCTGTACCCAGGAAGATGTCCTGGATATCGCGGCGGCGGGCTGGCAAGTTGTTGATGTAGTAGCTCGAGGTGCCGTCTCGCGTGAGAACGCGCTTCACGGCGATCTCGGCGTAGGTGCCCCACTGGCCGGCAGCGCGGCCGTCGGCGTTATCGAAGATGAGTTCGACGCTGGCGCGGCTGCCGGGCTTGCGCGCCGTGGAGCCGTTGAAGATCACGTCCTGCATCGACTCGCCGCGCAGCTCGGAAGCGCGCGATTCGCCGAGCACCCAGCGCACGGCGTCGAAGATGTTGGATTTGCCGCAGCCATTCGGGCCCACCACGCTGACAAGCTGGCCTGGAACCTGGAAATGGGTGGGATCGACGAAGGACTTGAAGCCAGCGAGTTTTATCGAGGTCAGACGCACGGCGATATCGCTGATTGAAAAGAATTCGGGAGAACGGGCCGGCAGGCCTCCGAGCCATGATGTTTGTGCGGCAGGAGATAAAACTAACGCCAGTCGAAAACGCTCGGGCGGTGGGTCGAACCCCGTCGGTTCGAAGCGACGGCGTGCAACCCGTGGTGCTCTTGCTTGACGGCTTATATATAATCTATAACCCACTGCAAGCACACAACCCAGCGAACGATGACAATCATACCATCGCCCGTCTTGAATTCTTTTGGTTTGCTGACACAAGGAGGATTTCCGCTCGCAACGAAGGGCCGGACGGGGGTTTGCCAGGGTCAATGCCGGTCGATTTCGGCTTACCGGCGGCGGCAGTTGCCCAATGCCGGCGCACTGCAGGAACTGGCCTTCCAGCTCCCCCTCAAAGAGCCAGCAAACCCAACCAGGGGGCGACGGGGGGCTATAATCCGAACCTTATCGTTTCATCGTCCGCACCCGACTTCGCCGTGAATCCACTTCTCCAGAAACTTCAGCCGTATCCATTCAAAAAGGCTGCGCGTGCTATTCAAGGGCGTCACGCCGCGCGCTGATCTGGCGCCGATCAGCTTTGGTATCGGCGAGCCGAAACGGCGAATTCAACTGGTCGTTGCAACATCTCGAAATTTGGAGGTGTTAAATGGGGCGACCAGCGGAGCTGGAGCTCGCAACAAACCGGGAGG
>LGTG01000386.1 GCA_001190015.1 Candidatus Burkholderia crenata | reverse complement strand
GTCAGCCGGGTAACCGATCCGAACCGCCGTGTACGGACCTTTACGCACGGTGGTGTGGGAGAGGCCCGGCCGCGAAGCCTGCCCCTATCCCGATTGCGCGTGCGCGTTAAACTGCCGCTTCATATAAACCACTGCGCCGCACATGACGTCTTCCGTTCGTTTTCGCGTCTTTTTTCTGTTTTCTGTCGGATATTTCGACTCGTACATGTTCCGCGGGGTCAATCTTGGCTTCGCGGCGGTGGGAATCGGCGTATTTGGGACGGCGCACGGCATCGGCGCAATGATGCTGGGACGGCTGCTGATTGGCGTGGGTGTGTCTGTCTGCATGAGCGCAGCGTTCAAGGCGCTCGCGCAGATCCTGCCCGTCGCACAACTTCCGATGGTCAACGGCCTCGTGATGGAAGTGGGCGGACTTGGCGGCGTGGTGGTCGGCTCACCGCTCACCATCCTGCTCGGCGTGACTGACTGGCGCAACGTCTGCTACTGTCTCGTCGCGATGACCCTCACGGTCGCGGCGGCCATTTTCCTGTTCGCGCCGGAACATCGCGATGGCGTACATCGAAAAGCCGACATGCTCACTCAGTTCAAGGGCACGTGGCACATCCTCGGCAGCGGCGCATTCTGGAAGATCGCGTCGTTTTCGGTCGTCACGCAAGGCGTTTTTTTACGCGATGCAGTCGCTCTGGATAAGGCCCTATTTCATCGATGCCATGGGTCTCAGCGCTCAATACGCCACTGGTGTCGGTGCTCGGTATCGCGATGATGATCGGCCGGGCGCATAGCACACTCACGCTCGTGCTGTTCATCCTGATCTTCGGCTTGCAGGTGGGCATAGGCGCGATGCTGTCGCGCTGGCCGGCCCAGGTGGCCACTATCCCGCCGCGGCGCATTTGAGCGCGTGGGGCGTGTTGATCGCACTGCAAATTGCCAGCGCCATCTGCCATCTGGTATGTCCTGCCAAGCAGTGTTCTCGAAAAGCGCGGCGCCGTGGCATCATGCATCATAATCGCCGCATGCCCGCTGCATAAGGCCCGCAGCGCTTAACCTGGAATGCGTCTTGCATGTTACGCTCTCAAATTTGGAAGGAGAGGCGTTTTCGGGCTACAATTTGAGCATTTGAGCAAATCAACCTACGCCCTAGCGCCTACCTCCCACTCACCGCTCATCCGCCGCGCCTTGCAGCACGCGCGCATCCCGCCTAACGCCTGATTTGCGCGTCCAGTCCCTGGAGCCCTATCAGCGAAACCGGTGAGTCTTGCGCCCGACGAAATCGAACGCGATGGGGGTCTGTGCGCGCCGATTCACGGCCGCGCGCGACTCCACGGTCGGATGACAGGTCGGCAAACAGGGTGTTCCAAAGGAGCCTCCCGTGTTGCCGTCATTCTCTCCCGCAATCCTCGCACTCGCCGACGGCACGGTCTTTCGTGGTCACACGATCGGCGCGTCCGGTCACACGATCGGCGAAGTGGTGTTCAACACCGCTATCACCGGTTATCAGGAAATCCTGATGGACCCGAGCTACGCCCAGCAAATCGTCACCCTGACGTATCCGCACATCGGCAATGTCGGTGTGAACGCTGAAGACGTCGAATCCACCAAAGTTCATGCCGCCGGCCTGATCATCCGAGATCTGCCGGTGCTCGCCTCGAATTTCCGCTCCGAACAAGCTCTCGCCGACTATCTGAAAGCGGAAAACGTCGTCGCCATTTCGAACATCGATACACGCAAACTCACGCGAATCCTGCGCGACAAGGGTGCGCAAAACGGCTGCATTCTCGCCGGTAACGACGAAGCGAAAGCCTTGGAACTCGCGCGCTCGTTCCCGGGTTTGTCGGGAATGGACCTCGCCAAGGTCGTCTCCACCAAGGAAAAGTACGAGTGGAAGCAGTCCGAATGGCGCCTGGAAAGCGGCTACGGCGAGCAGAAGGCGCCGCAGTATCGCGTGGTCGTGTTCGACTACGGCGTGAAGTACAACATCCTGCGCATGCTGACCGAGCGTGGCTGCCATGTCACCGTGCTGCCGGCTGAGTCGACCGCTGCCAACGCCCTCGCGCTGAACCCCGACGGCATCTTCCTCTCGAACGGTCCCGGCGATCCGGAGCCGTGCGACTACGCGATTGCAGCCACGCGCGAATTCATCAAACGCGGCATCCCGACGTTCGGCATTTGCCTTGGTCACCAGATCATAGGCCTGGCTGTGGGCGCGAAGACCATGAAGATGAAAACGGGCCATCACGGCGCGAATCATCCGGTGAAGGATCTCGAGAACGGCCGCGTGGTGATCACGTCGCAGAACCATGGTTTTGCCATCGATGCCGCCACGCTGCCGGCCAACGCCCGAGTCACGCATACGTCGCTGTTCGACGGCACGCTGCAGGGCTTCGTGCTCACCGACAAACCCGCGTTCTGCTTCCAGGGTCACCCTGAAGCGTCGCCGGGACCGAACGATATTGCGTACTTGTTTGATCGATTCGTCGACCTGATGGAAGCGCAAAAAGTCGCAGCTTAAGACCAGAACACAGCAACACAATCATTGAGAGCAGTTATGCCGAAACGGACAGACATTAGGAGCATACTCATAATCGGCGCGGGACCGATCATCATCGGTCAGGCGTGCGAGTTCGATTATTCGGGCGCGCAGGCTTGCAAGGCGCTGCGCAAGGAAGGATACAAGGTCATTCTCGGCAACAGCAATCCCGCGACGATCATGACCGACCCGAACACGGCAAACGTCACGTATATCGAGCCGATCACGTGGGAAGTCGTCGAGCGCATCATCGACAAAGAACGCCCCGACGCCATCCTGCCGACCATGGGCGGACAAACCGCGCTGAACTGCGCGCTGGATTTGTTCCATCACGGCGTGCTGGAAAAGTACAAGGTCGAGTTGATCGGCGCGTCGCAGGAAGCCATCGATAAAGCCGAAGACCGCCAGAAGTTCAAGGAAGCGATGACGAAGATCGGCCTGGGTTCGGCCAAGTCGGGTATCGCGCATTCCATGGAAGAGGCGCTGCAGGTGCAGGCGGATATCGCCTTGCAGACCGGCAGCGGCGGCTATCCGACCGTCATTCGTCCTTCGTTCACACTGGGCGGATCGGGCGGCGGGATTGCGTACAACAAGGAAGAATTCGAAGAGATTTGCAAGCGCGGGCTGGATCTGTCGCCCACGCGCGAATTGCTGATCGAAGAATCGCTGCTGGGCTGGAAAGAGTTCGAGATGGAAGTGGTCCGCGATACCAAGGACAACTGCATCATTGTTTGCTCGATCGAAAACCTGGACCCGATGGGCGTGCATACCGGCGACTCCATCACCGTCGCGCCGGCCCAGACGCTCACCGACAAGGAATACCAGATCCTGCGCAACGCATCGCTCGCCGTGCTGCGCGAGATCGGTGTGGACACGGGCGGCTCGAACGTGCAGTTCGCGATCAACCCGAAAGACGGCCGCATGGTCGTGATCGAAATGAATCCGCGTGTGTCGCGTTCGTCGGCGCTGGCTTCAAAGGCGACGGGTTTCCCGATTGCCAAGGTCGCGGCGAAGCTGACCGTTGGCTATACGCTCGATGAGCTGAAGAACGAGATCACGGGCGATCAGACGCCGGCATCGTTCGAACCGACCATCGACTACGTGGTTACGAAGATTCCGCGTTTTGCGTTCGAAAAATTCTGTGAAGCCGATGCACGCCTGACGACGCAGATGAAGTCAGTCGGCGAAGTGATGGCTATTGGCCGCACGTTCCAGGAATCGTTCCAGAAGGCGTTGCGTGGGCTGGAAGTGGGCGTCGATGGACTCGATGAAAAGACCACCAGCCGCGACGAAGTGATTCGTGAAATTGGCGAGCCGGGTCCGGGCCGGATCTGGTTCCTGGGCGACGCGTTCCGTCTTGGCCTGACCGCGAAAGAAATCTTCGAGGAAACGGCTATTGACCCGTGGTTCCTCGCGCAGATCGAGCAGATCATCGTGAAGGAAAAGGCGTTGAGCGGTCGTACGATCGAGAGCCTGACCAAAGAGGAAATGCTGTATCTGAAGCAGAGCGGGTTCTCGGATCGACGCCTCGCGAAGTTGCTTGGCTCGGATCAAACGGCTGTGCGCAAGCATCGCCATGCGCTGAAGGTGCGTCCGGTCTACAAGCGCGTGGACACGTGCGCGGCTGAGTTCGCGACCAAGACGGCCTACATGTACTCGACCTACGAGGAAGAGTGCGAAGCGAATCCGAGCGATAAAAAGAAGATCATGGTGCTGGGCGGTGGCCCGAACCGGATCGGGCAGGGCATTGAGTTCGACTACTGCTGCGTGCATGCAGCGCTCGCGATGCGCGAAGACGGCTATGAAACGATCATGGTCAACTGCAATCCCGAGACCGTTTCCACCGACTACGACACGTCCGATCGTCTGTACTTCGAATCGCTGACGCTGGAAGATGTGCTCGAAATCGTCGATCTGGAAAAACCGGTTGGCGTGATCGTGCAATACGGCGGTCAGACGCCGTTGAAGCTCGCGCTGGACCTCGAGGCGAATGGCGTGCCAATCATCGGAACGTCGCCGGACATGATAGATGCCGCCGAAGACCGCGAGCGTTTCCAGAAGCTGCTGCAAGACCTGAACCTGCGTCAACCACCAAACCGCACGGCGCGCGCCGAAGACGAAGCGTTACGCTTGGCCGAAGAAATCGGCTATCCGCTGGTCGTGCGTCCGTCGTACGTGCTGGGTGGCCGCGCGATGGAAATCGTGCACGAGCCGTGCGACCTCCAACGCTACATGCGCGAGGCCGTGAAGGTGTCGCACAATTCGCCGGTGCTGCTAGACCGTTTCCTTAACGACGCAATCGAATGCGACGTGGACTGTATTTCGGATGGCGAAGCGGTGTTTATCGGCGGTGTGATGGAGCACATCGAACAGGCGGGCGTGCATTCCGGCGACTCCGCTTGTTCACTGCCGCCGTATTCGCTGTCGCAGGAAACCGTCGATGAGCTCAAGCGCCAGACCGGCGCCATGGCGCGCGCGCTGAACGTGATCGGCCTGATGAACGTGCAGTTCGCGATCCAGCAGGTGCCGCGTGAAGACGGTACGAAGCAGGACGTGATCTACGTGCTCGAAGTGAATCCGCGTGCTTCGCGGACGGTGCCGTATGTATCGAAGGCGACGGGCTTGCCTTTGGCCAAGATCGCCGCCCGCGCAATGGTTGGCCAGAAGCTTGCCGACCAGGGCGTGACGAAGGAAGTAATTCCGCCGTATTTCAGCGTCAAGGAAGCGGTGTTCCCGTTCGTGAAATTCCCGGCGGTCGATCCGGTGCTCGGACCTGAAATGCGCTCGACGGGCGAAGTGATGGGCGTGGGTCGCACGTTCGGCGAAGCGCTGTTCAAGTCGCAACTCGGGGCTGGTTCGCGCCTTCCGGAAAACGGCACGGTTCTTCTGACGGTGATGGGTGCCGACAAGCAGAAGGCCGTGGAGGTCGCGACCATGCTGCATGAACTTGGCTACCCGATCGTGGCAACCAAGGGCACCGCGTCGGCCATCCAGGCAGCGTGCGTGCCGGTGAAAGTGGTCAACAAGGTGAAGGACGGCCGGCCGCACATTGTGGACATGATCAAGAACGGCGAAATCGCGCTGGTCTTCACCACCGTCGACGAAACCCGTGCCGCCATTGCCGATTCCCGTTCGATCCGCATGAGCGCACAAGCCAACAAGGTGACGTACTATACGACCATGTCGGGCGCGCGCGCGGCTGTCGAAGGGCTGCGATATCTGAAGGACCTGGAAGTCTATGATTTACAAGGACTGCATGCTCGCCTAAACTAAGGCTTTTGATTCGAGTCTCAGCAGTATCCAAATGAAGTCTAAGCATCAAGGGCCGCGGTTAAGCGGCGTCTTCTTTTTTACTGGGAGATGCATTTAACTGCGGTAATTTTTTTACGTCTGCATTTTTGCGTAATGAGTTGTTTATGAGCACAGTTCCTTTGACTAAACGCGGCGCGGCATTGCTGCGCGACGAATTGCAACGCCTCAAATCCGTGGAGCGTCCTGCTGTCGTGAATTCGATCGCCGAAGCCCGCGCGCAGGGCGATCTGTCGGAAAACGCCGAATACGACGCGGCCAAGGAGAAGCAGGGCTTTATCGAGGGCCGCATTGCCGAGATCGAGTCGAAGCTGGCCGGCGCGCAAGTCATCGACCCGACGGCTGTGGAAGCCGACGGCCGCGTGATTTTCGGCGCAACGGTCGGGCTGGAAGAGACGGCCACGGGCGACATGGTCACGTACCAGATCGTCGGCGATGACGAAGCGGACATCGATCACGGACTGATCTCCATCAGCTCGCCCATCGCGCGTGCGCTGATCGGCAAGACCGAGGGTGACGTAGCGTCGGTGCAGGCGCCGAGCGGCGCGCGCGCGTACGAAATCATCGTGGTCAAGTACGTCTGATGGCTCATCGATTCTTTCGGATCATCGCCATGATCTGGGTAGGCAGCGTGCTGACGCTTGGGTACGTGGCGGCGCCGGTACTGTTCAGCATGCTTGACCGGACATCGGCGGGATCGGTTGCGGCGCAGCTGTTTCGCATCGAGGGGATTCCTCGGCGTGATCTGCGCCCTGTTGTTGCTGGTATTGGCTAAACGTCTCGTTCGGACGGGTTTCGCCGAATACAAAAGCGGACCCGCTGGGTCATAGCGGGCATGCTGCACGGGGTGTCCAGCGCGCTCTACCTGGTGGAGCGCGTGCTGCGGCTGGTGTTGTTCTGGCGCCTGCCACCTGGGCAGTTCCCGGCGCAATTGGTCATTCCGAAGGGAAAGACAACCAGCGTCGCGGCATGTCCCACGCGCGGTTAAAAAAAGCCGGCTATGCCCAAGAGTATCGGGCGTAGCCGGCTTTTGCTTTCCGGGCGAGCCTGGAAAGGCTTATTTCGACGATTGATGGTGACGCTTGGCGCTGGGCAGACGCTTCTTTGCGCGCTTGACGTTGCCGCCAGCCGTCACACGTTCGTTGCCGCGAACCAACAGTTTTTGCTTCTTCGGCTTGCGGACCACAGGCGCGTCACGCGTGATCTTGACGACCTTGACCACGCGCGGTGCACGTCCCTTCGACGAGGTTTCGGCAGCGGCTTCGCCGGCGCTCGGAGGCGCTATGCGGTTGGCGCCGCGGACACCGGCAGCGCGTGAAGACTTGGCCGCTTCGTCGCTTTCCGGCCGCCACACCACCAGCAACTTGCCGATCTGCTGGATCGGCGCCGCGCCCAGCCGGTCGCAGATTTCGACGTAGGCTGCGGTGCGAGCTTCGCGGTCGTCGCCGAAAACGCGGATCTTGATGAGCTGATGTGCAGCAAGATGCACATCGATCTCGGCCAGCATGGCCTCGGTCAGCCCTTTGCCGCCAACGAGTACGACGGGCTTGAGCGCGTGAGCCTGGGAGCGCAGGTCGGCGCGTTGGGCAGGAGAAAGTTTGAGAGCTGGCATGAGAAGTAAAGGACTCGACTAAAATGAGAAGCGCCGTAGCGTAAAAACGGCTGAACGGTCGCGATTGCAAAACAAAGACGGGCAGGGTGGGACGCCTTGCTCAAGAAAATGACGGACGGCGCGAGGCGGTGCGGCGAGCAACGAACTTGATTTTAACGAATCTTTAATCGCCGAAGCTCGGACGCCGTCCGTTGCCAGGCAAGCCCGAAGCACGTTATTCGCTTCGGGCATTTGGCAAACCTGCCGGCAAACACAGGACGCAACGGCGCCGGTATTGGCTGGCCACTTCAGTTGTCCACATCGACGAAGGTTGCTTCTTATTGACCAAATGAGTGCCCAACAAATGAGCAGCAGCCCGAATTAGACGCGTATTATCCGCTAAAAGCACAGCTTCACGCAGCAAGAGTTCATTCTTAATGGCAAAAAATCGCTTCAATTACTCGTGGCTGCACGACCACATCAACGATCCGTACGTGAAACTCGCGCAGCGCGAGGGTTATCGGGCACGCGCAGCGTACAAGCTCAAGGAGATCGACGAGCAGGACAAGTTGAGCAAACCGGGCCAGATCATCGTCGACCTGGGTTCGGCCCCGGGAAGCTGGAGCCAATACGCGCGCAACCAATTGGCTAAAGGCGCCAAGCGCGGTGAAACGCGCGAAGGTGGGATCGATGGCAAGATCATCGCGCTCGACCTGCTGCCCATGGAGCCGATTGCCGACGTGATCTTCATCCAGGGCGACTTCCGCGAAGACCTGGTACTGGACCAGCTGAAGGAAATCGTCGGAGATCATCAAGTCGATCTTGTAATCTCGGACATGGCCCCCAACCTCTCAGGAGTTGCCAGTGCGGATGCAGCACGAATGGAACATCTGTGCGATCTGGCACTCGACTTCTCGCAGAACCATCTGAAGCCGGAAGGCGCTTTATTGGTCAAATGTTTTCATGGCAGCGGCTATAGTCAAATAGTGGAAAAGTTCAAGCATCAATTCAAAATCGTCGCGCCGCGCAAGCCGAAGGCGTCGCGCGATAAATCGTCCGAAACGTTTATTTTGGGCAGGCAACTCAAGCATCCGGATTGAGAGTTGCGGGTGGAAACGCCGCTGGGGACCGGGTGTCCTGGCGGGCATTTTTGCCGGATATGCCCAAAAATCGGGTCCCGGCCGCGATATCTTCGTGCTAGTTAAAGGTTATAGCAGGGGTTTGCGGTCTGGATTAGAATGCTTTCGTGGTGCCGCAAGGCGAATGTAGGCGTCCGTCTATGAGTAAAGGAGTGGTGCTTTGAACAACAATATGTTATCTAAGGCAGCGGTGTGGCTGGTTATCGCACTGGTGCTGTTCACGGTGTTCAAGCAGTTCGACAAGCCCCGCGTCCAGGAAGGTGTTTCGTATTCGCAATTCATGGACGACGCTAAGTCCGGTAAGGTCAAGACCGTTACCGTTCAGGGCCGTAATCTCACCGTTACTCCCGCAGACGGTCAGAAATATCAAATCGTGTCGCCTGGCGATATCTGGATGGTCGGCGACTTGATGAAGTATGGCGTCCAGGTCAGCGGCAAGGCCGACGACGAACCGAACGCGCTGGTTTCCGCGCTGTATTACCTCGGACCGACGATCCTGATCATCGGTTTCTGGTTCTTCATGATGCGGCAGATGCAGGGCGGCGGGAAAGGCGGAGCATTTTCGTTCGGCAAGTCGCGAGCGCGGCTGATCGACGAAAACAATAACGCGATCAACTTTACCGATGTCGCAGGCTGTGACGAGGCGAAGGAGGAGGTCTCCGAACTCGTCGACTTCCTGCGCGATCCGCAGAAATTCCAGAAGCTGGGTGGCCGAATTCCCCGCGGTGTGCTGCTGGTCGGCCCTCCGGGTACGGGTAAGACGCTGCTGGCGCGCGCCATTGCGGGCGAAGCGAAGATACCGTTCTTCAGCATCTCGGGTTCGGACTTCGTTGAAATGTTCGTGGGTGTGGGTGCAGCGCGGGTGCGCGACATGTTCGAGCAGGCCAAGAAGCATGCTCCGTGTATCGTGTTTATCGACGAAATCGATGCTGTGGGCCGTAATCGCGGCACTGGCATGGGTGGCGGTAACGACGAACGCGAACAAACATTGAACCAGATGCTCGTGGAAATGGACGGTTTCGAGGCGAACTCGGGCGTGATCGTAATCGCCGCGACCAACCGCTCGGATGTGCTGGACAAAGCGTTGCTGCGTCCGGGCCGTTTCGACCGTCAGGTGTACGTGGGCTTGCCGGATATCCGCGGTCGCGAACATATCATGAAGGTCCACCTGCGCAAGGTGCCTATTTCGAATGACGTCGACGCTTCGGTGATTGCACGTGGTACGCCGGGCTTCTCGGGTGCTGATTTGGCGAACCTGGTGAACGAAGCAGCGCTGTTTGCGGCTCGTCGTGGCAAGCGGATCGTCGAAATGGCGGACTTCGAAGACGCGAAAGACAAGATATTCATGGGTCCGGAACGCAAGTTTGCCGTGATGCGTGAAGAAGAGCGCCGCAATACGGCATATCACGAGTCGGGTCACGCGGTGGTGGCGAAGCTGCTGCCTCATGCCGATCCAGTCCACAAGGTCACCATCATGCCGCGCGGCTGGGCATTGGGCGTCACGTGGCAGTTGCCGGAACATGATCGCGTGAACTTGTATCGCGACAAGATGCTCGAGGAAATCGCCATTCTGTTTGGTGGCCGGGCGTCGGAAGAAGTGTTCCTGAACTCCATGTCGACGGGTGCATCGAACGACTTCGAGCGCGCAACGAAAATGGCGCGCGACATGGTGACGCGCTACGGCATGTCGGATGTGCTCGGCACCATGGTTTATGTCGACACTGAACAGGACGGCATGTTTGGCAAGATGGCGTCGAAGACGGTATCCGAAGCCACGCAGCAAAAGGTCGATGCCGAAATTTGCCGGATTCTCGATGAACAATACGGTCTTGCCCGCAAGCTGCTGGAAGATAACCGCGACAAGGTCGAAGCCATGACGAAGGCGCTGCTGGAATGGGAAACCATTGACTCAGACCAGATCAGCGACATCATGGGCGGTCGTCCGCCGCGTCCGCCGAAGAATCTGCCGCCGCCGTCGGGTGGCGGAAACACCGGCGCGGAAGTCAAACCGGATAACGCCGCGGCTCCTGCTTCAGCCTGAGGCAATTCAGAAGGGGCTGATGTGTTTTTCACACCAGCCCTTTTCCGTGTGCGCCCAGCATGGGCGCAATCTTGGTGGTGTA
>LGTG01000385.1 GCA_001190015.1 Candidatus Burkholderia crenata | reverse complement strand
ATCGTGTCGAGTTGCTGCGCGAGCCAGCCGACCAGCGGCCATTGGCGCACTTCAGCCTTCGAGACGAACGGCGTCGGCCGCCATGCATTGATCACGTAGATATCGATCCAGGACACGTGGTTGCCGACCACCAGCGCGCCGCTATCGAGCCGTGCCTGATCGTTGTGCACCACAAGCTTCATCCCGCATCGACGCAACATTTCAATCGACCAGCGCCGATTCAACTCCATGCGCACCTGTGGCGTCGCGTTGGGAAAATGCGTGGCTACAGTCCACATCCCGTGCAGCAGATGCCCAAAAATCCGTGCTTTGCGGAAAGCGAACATGATCAGGACCGGTTAGCGCACTTCATACGCAATATGCCCGGAGACAAGCGTCATGAGGACGCGCGCCGGCAGCTCATAACCGAGGAACGGTGAGTTGTGCCCCTGGCTCTTTAGCTTCGCGGGTTCAACGAACCATTCGGGGGTGGGGTCGAGACAGAGATCGGCTGACTCGCCGACCGCTATACGCCCCGCGTTCAGCTTGAGCACGCCGGCCGGCGCAGTCGTGATGCGCGTGAGCGCCTTCGCCAGCGGCACACCCGCCTCACGTGCCCATTTCACCGTCAGCGACAGCAGCAGTTCCAGCCCGGTCGCGCTCGGCGTGGCTTCGGCGAAAGGCAGCAGCTTTTCGTCGTTGAGCGGGATGTGATCGGAACAGATTGCGTCGATGGTGCCATCCGCCAGCCCCACGCGAATCGCATCACGTTCACGCTGCGAGCGCAACGGTGGATCGAGGCGGAATTGCGAATTGAAATAACCGATGTCCATATCGGTCAGATGCACGTGGTTGATGGTCACGTCGCAGGTCACGGACAAGCCCTCGGCCTTCGCCTGGCGCACGAGCGCAACGCCCGCCGACGACGACAAATGCGACAAGTGCACGCGCGCCACTGCGCCACTTAGATTCAAGCAGTTGTTGCAACACTTAGGTTGCGAATATTAACTCTTCAAACGCCTCGGCTGGTGTCTTCCAATCGAGGGCTTTGCGTGGTCTACAATTAAGCGCGTTCGCAACTGCGTCGAATTCTCGCTCGGAGTATCGACTAATGTCGGTGCCTTTAGCAAGCTGTTGAAAAGCGCCCCCGTCATGACGACCGAAGCAGTGTTCAAGAGGGTTTGCACATGCAATTTGCTGCTGAATTGTTGCGGGTTCGCCGAGTGGTTTTGACAGGCAGTGCGCAGGCACGCCAGCCCGGCGCGCCGTACGGTGCTCGCACCATGGTGGCTCATTGCAAC
>LGTG01000384.1 GCA_001190015.1 Candidatus Burkholderia crenata | reverse complement strand
CTGCAATCGAGGCACGGCCGGTGTCGGCATAGATGACGCCAAACAGCCCGTTGAGCCGTTTCAACGCTTCGTTGACCAGCAGTCGAATTGGTCTCAGCGGGTGATCCGCCGGGACGAAATCCTCCAGCTTGACCGTAGTAAACAGAGGTTCTTGCATCTCATCCAATCCGCGCATCGCATCCATCGCCAAAGATTATGAACACGATATCCATAACGCTTGTCCCTCAAACCCCGCTTACACGGGACCCAATTTCAACAGCCTGCTAAAGGTCAGGCAGCTGCGCTGTACCTGCTCGCGTATTACGTCGGGTCGAGTGTGCTCGGCTCCTGGGGCGGACACTTCTGGACCATCGCCGGCTGGCCCGGGGGTAAGTGGCTTTGTATTTGCGCTATTGCTGATCGGTTTGGACGGCGCGGATTACCTGCGTCGGCGAGAACAGCGCGTGAATGCTTAATCGTTTAGATACACGAATGGACGTAACGAAAGTTATTCGTAAACACTAACAGGTGAGGGTTTTTCCGTATCTGCTTACAACATGCGACCGGAAAGCCCCGCCCTATAAGGCATTTCGTTAATCGCTCGCTAACGTTTACGCAAAGCAGCATGAATAAAGCTTAAACAACGTCCTATACTCGAATTGGCAGTGCGATGTTTCACGCAATCAGGTGGACGCTGAGCACGGACGATGGGAGACGAGTATGAACACCTACTTCACGATCAGCGATTTCATCCTGATTATCCCGATGGCGCTTGCAGGCATTCTCTTCCTCGGCGCGGTACCTTGCGCCACACAGTTCCGGAAAAATACCCTATGCGTATTTGGCGCGCTGCTCGGCGTGCTGGTTGCATTCTTGCTGGTGGAAGGATTGCCGGCGCTGGTTTAGCAGTCCGATGAGCTGATTGGCGCGGCGAGTTGAGAAGGCTCAGCTTCCACGCCTGCTGGACAGGAACAGGGCGTTCAAAAGCGCGCCGTTTCTGCGTTCGGTCATCTTCGGGAATATCTTATGCCCGCGTTCGTTCTGAACGTCGACGTCTGATTCGCTTCCGCTTTCGCTTTTGCCACTTTGCGCCGGCGCATCCGCCGGAGGCCAACGTGCGAATTAGTCCAGGTCGTAGTTGCAATCGCTCTCCGGCCGATGCCATCAGTATTCAACGCAAAAAAATCGACATCGAGGACTTCATGTCGCCGCTCGCCGTTGCCATTATTGCTTTTATCGCGCTCATTGTTATTTTCACGGCGGTTTGGGCGTGGCAGGTTAAATCGAAGAATGCCGGGATGATCGACCCCGTCTGGGCGATATCGCTCGGCTTGGCCGTGTTGCTGGTTGCGGCACTCGCGCAGGGCGCGATCTGCACACGCGCGGGTTGTGGTGGGAATTGGCGGGTTCATCTGGAACGTGCGGCTCGGCCTGCACCTATGGAAGCGGAATGCCGGCCACGCCGAAGATCCGCGGTATCACAAGTTTCGCGAGTGTGAACGGCGGTCAGAAAGCGACGCCAGATGGCGGCGTCGATCAGAAATGCGAAACGTGCGCCGCACGCTCACGGTACGGGCCGATGCACAGCAAGTCCGCATTCTCGACGGCGCCAATCTGCTCGCCACCCATGAGCGTAGTTACGATCGCGGCGCACAAATCGAAATTGCAGCGCACATCGAAGGCCTCGTCGAGCGCAAGGCGCGAAACTCGTCACCATCGTGGCCTGGACCATCTGAGCCGGGCTGCGCCGGCCAGTCAGGCCCTGATGCTGCGTGCCGCTGAACGCGG
>LGTG01000383.1 GCA_001190015.1 Candidatus Burkholderia crenata | reverse complement strand
CGCGGTAGCCCCATTTAACACCTCCAAATTTCGAGATGTTGCATGCAACGACCGGTTGAATTCGCCGGTTTGCGTTCCTGTTGCGGTTGCTGGTTCGTGGCCTTGCATGTCGATCTCCTGTGGATTCAGGAATAATATGAGGTAAGCTCATATTTTGAAACTCACGTTCCCGGATTTTGCTCGAGGCGAGAAAGCTCATGAAAGAACAAGCACTTAACAGGAGAGAGCCCAGGCAAGCGCGCTCTCAGCACAAGGTCGAACTCATATTGGAATTGGAAGCGGCCATGCAGTTGCTCGAGGACGGCGAGATAAATGCGCTCACGATGAATGAATGCCTTGGCGGCGAAAGCCGGCGTCAGCATCGCGGCACGCTTTATCAATACTTCGACAGCAAGCATGCGCTGCTGGACGCATTGGTGGCGCGCGAGACCATGGCGGACAAGATCGTTGATTCGGTGAAGCGCGAGACACCCGCATCGCCTGGCGAGAGAATTCGCGAAATCGTACGTGCCGTAACGGCCGCGTACGGCGGGCGGAATCGCGTTCACCGGTTGCTGATGGAACATGCGTCGATCAGCACACCCGGCGGACGCCTGGCGCCGTTGTACGCGCAACTGATTGAACTGCACCGTCGACGGGGTAGCGGCTCCGGGCGGCGACACGCGCAAACTCACCTCGGCGGAAGGCTTTGTTTTGACCTACGCCATTGCAGGGCGTGCTGCGCGCGCTGACTTCCAGCACCGATGCGCCTCCATTGCAGGAGGTGGAAGACGCGTTGGTACATACAGTTGGTGATCGGATTTATGGCCTGCCCCGCCCCGATCCCCGCAACCGGCTGATCGCTGTCACTTTCCGCGCGTAAATGACCGCAACGGCGTGACTACAACGGCGAGTTGTTGACGCTTTCGGCGTCCCCATCGAATGGTGGAAGCTTCGCGGAGTCTGGCAGCGCAAGTTCGAAGTTAAGTGGATCCCGACATGACATATTTCTTGTCACTTTCCGATATCCCCTCTTGAAATTACCGATCGGTGTGCCATATACTTGGCACTCGCCGCATGAGAGCGCTAACAGTTTTCCGGCCGGTGAGTTTTAGCTCACTGGACGGGTTTCCCGCGTTTTTACAGTTAAGCGAGGAGTGTGTATGAACCTTTGTCCTTTGCACGATCGTGTCATCGTCAAGCGTCTGGATCAGGAAACCAAGACTGCCTTGGGCCTCATCATCCCCGACGCTGCGGCTGAAAAGCCGGATCAAGGCGAAATCCTGGCCGTCGGCCCGGGCAAGCGCGATGACAAGGGTACGCAAAACGCCCTCGACGTCAAAGTGGGCGACCGAGTGCTGTTCGGTAAATACGCTGGTCAGAACGTCAAGGTCGACGGCAATGAACTGCTCGTGATGCGCGAAGAAGACATCATGGCCGTCCTGGTCAAGTAAATCCCTTTAAGTCCATCC
>LGTG01000382.1 GCA_001190015.1 Candidatus Burkholderia crenata | reverse complement strand
ACGGCGACCGACCTAGCCTTCGTGCGATCTCTCGAATCCCTTAATCTTGAGCCCACAGCAGCGCAATCTCCTCACGTTCTGAGAATGATAGGTATCGGCCCGAGCGAGGCACCAACTCAATCGGCGGCATGCCGCCAGCTTCGCGAAACCATCGCGCACCCGACGATTGTGACACGCCGCAGCGTCACTTTCCATTCCCTCGGCAATAAAGTTCCAGAACGCTTGCCTCGTCTCAAACTGATTGACACCTGGCCTGCCCGTCGTGCCCATGTTCCACGTCAACGCGTGGGGTATTCCGCATGCCGCGGCGCTGGTCGGCGCAAAGCTCGTGCTGCCCGGCAATTGCCTCGATGGCAAAGCGCTCTACGAACTCATGGAAGAGGCGTGACGTTTTCGGCCGGCGTGCCGACGGTCTGGCTTGGTCTGCTGAACTACGTGGAGCAGGCGGACGTGCGCTTCAATACGCTCAAACGCACGGTTATTGGCGGCTCGGCTTGTCCGCTGGCCATGCTGCGCAGCTTCGAGGACGACTACGGCGTTGAGGTTATTCACGCATGGAGCATGACGGAGATGTCACCGTTCGGCACGCTCGCCGGAAGAGCAGCGGCATCTGCGCGAGAAGCAGGGCCACGTGATATTCGGCGTGGACATGAAAGTCGTCGGCGATGACGGCCGTGAACTCCCCTGGGACGGCAAGTCGGGCGGCAATCTGCATGTGCGCGGGCCGTGGGTGATCAACTGGTATTTCCGCAAGGACGAGATCAAGTCGGGCGGCGAATGGATCAGTTCGATCGACCTGGAGAACGTGATGATGTCGCATCCGCAGCAGCGTGTATTGCGTGTTCGCATCCGAAGTGGATGGAGTGGCCGCTGGTGCGTGCTGCGTCCGGGCGCGACCGTCACGCGGGAGAAACTGCTTGCGTTCTACGACGGCAAGGTGGCGAAATGGTGGAAGCCCGACGATGTTGTGTTCGCCGATGAGCTCCCGTATACAGCCACCGGCAAGCTGCAGAAGTTTCGCTTGCGCGAGTTGTATCGCGAGCATGTGCTGCCGACGGTTGACGAAAAAGTGGTCTGATTTTCCAGGCTCTCTTGTTTTCCTGTTTAAACCGGGTTGCACGCGTGCGGCCCGGTTTTTATCCCAGGCACGTATCTTCCTGTCGAGTAAAAATGAAGTCGTAGAGGAAAGCAATGTGCAAGATTTTCACATTGCCACGGGCGCTCGCCTAGCCGTTTAACCCAAGGCTGGACACTCGATTGTGCTGGGCATGTAAGCTGTGATTCGCCGCCCCATCTCCCCGACACTTCCGACTCCCTCCATCTCAAAATAACGAAATTAAACGAGCGTTCTTTTTTGTGTATCCTTATCGCGTAACTCACAATCTCAGCGACACGGTAATCAGCGCTTTCCGGGAGTTTCCCGGAGAATCTGCTTTTCGCAGACATCGAATGGAGGTAGACAAATGGCAGTGGACTACACGACTTGCGACGGCATCGCCGTTATTACGCTGAACAATCCGCCAGTGAACGGCCTCGGGTTTTCCACCCGGCTTGGCATTGTCGAGGGTGTCGAGCGCGCGCAGGCGGACACGTCCGTCAGTGCGATCGTGATCACCGGCGCGGGCAAGGCGTTTTCCGGCGGCGCCGATATCACCGAATTCAACACACCCAAGGCGACCCAGGAACCCACGCTGCACACGGTCATCAAGGTCGTGGAAAGCAGCACAAAGCCTGTCGTGGCGGCAATCCACAGCGTGGCAATGGGCGGCGGGCTCGAACTGGCGCTGGGCGCGCATTATCGGGTGGCGGCGGGAACGCAGATCGCGTTGCCAGAAGTCAAGCTCGGCCTCCTGCCGGGTGCAGGCGGCACGCAGCGCTTGCCGCGCGCGGTCGGTCTTGAAACCGCGCTGAACATGATTGTGTCGGGTGCGCCGGTGTTGTCGGAGAAACTGGCCGGCACAGGTTTGTTCGATCACATGGCGGAAGGCGACCTGCTTGGCGAAGCAATCACGTTTGCGCAAAAAGTGGGCGCACAAAGCGGCCCGCATCCCAAGGTCCGCGATCGCAAGATCGAGCATTCGAACACCGAGGGGTTTATCCAGTTTGCTCGCAACGGCGTCACGCCGCTCGCGAAGAACTTCCCGGCGTCGCTCAAATGTATCGACGCGGTGGAAGCGGGCGTGAAGCTCGGATTCGATAAAGGCATGGCCGTCGAACGCGAATGTTTCGTGGCGCTGGTGCAGACGCCCGAGAGCCGCGCGCTGAGACACGCGTTTTTCGGCGAACGCGCGGCGAGCAAGATCCCCGATGTACCTTCGAGCACCCCGGTGCGCAAGATCGAACGAGTCGGCGTGATCGGCGCAGGGACAATGGGCGGCGGCATCGCCATGAATTTCGTCAACGCGGGCCTGCCGGTGACGCTGCTGGAAACGAAGCAGGAAGCGTTGGATCGTGGCCTTGCCACCATCCGCAAGAACTACGAAAGTGCCGTGAAAAAGGACCGTCTGACGGCGGAGAAACTGGAAGAGCGCATGGCGCTGATCTCGCCTACGCTTTCCCACGATGCACTGAGTGACGCCGACCTGATCATCGAAGCCGTGTTTGAAGAACTCAGCGTAAAAGAGCAAGTGTTTTCGAAACTCGATCAGGTCGCGAAGAAAGGTGCGATCCTGGCATCGAATACGTCTACGCTCGATGTCGACAAGATTGCAGCGTTCACCAAGCGTCCCGAAGACGTGGTCGGCATGCACTTCTTCAGTCCGGCGAACGTGATGAAGCTGCTGGAAGTCGTGCGCGGCGCGAAGACGTCGAAGGACGTGCTCGCCACCGTCATGCAGCTCGCGAAGAAGATCAAGAAGACGGCCGTGGTGTCGGGTGTCTGCGATGGTTTTATCGGCAACCGGATGATCCAGCAGTATCTGCGCCAGGCGCTTTTCATGCTTGAAGAAGGGGCGTTGCCGGCGCAAGTGGATCGTGCGATCGAAAAATTCGGCTTCGCAATGGGACCGTTCCGCATGAGCGACCTCGCGGGCAACGACATCGGCTGGGCGATCCGCAAGCGCCGTTATCAAGAGAAGCCGGATCTGAAGTATTCGAAGATCGCAGACCGCTTGTGCGAAACCGGACGCTTCGGGCAAAAGACCGGCGCGGGCTGGTACGACTACAAGGCAGGGGACCGCACTGCGCACCCGTCGAAGATCGTCGACGAGATGATCGTTGCGTATTCGAAGGAGCAAGGCGTCACGCGCCGCAAGATCTCCGATGAAGAGATTGTTGAACGGCTGGTGTTCGCGCTCGTCAACGAAGGTGCGTTAATCCTGGAGGAAGGGATTGCATCGAAGGCGTCGGACGTCGACATGGTTTACCTGACCGGCTACGGTTTCCCGCTGTATCGCGGCGGACCGATGCTGTACGCGGATACGGTCGGTTTGTACAACGTCGAGCGCGCGATGCGCAAGTATGGCGCCCAAGCCAACGGCGAAGCATGGAAGCCCGCGGCGCGCGTGACCACACTGGCCGCAGAAGGCCGCGGTTTTAACAGCTAGATTCGAGAACTAGATACAACCCGGTGAGATTCGCGATGAAAGGCGCTGACGAAGTCCTGCTTGTGATCGATGTCCAGAATGATTTCATGCCGCGCGGCGCGTTGCCGGTTGCTCACGGCGACGAAGTCGTGCCCGTGATCAATCGGCTGGCGAGTGCGTTTTCGCATGTCGTGCTGACGCAGGACTGGCACCCGACGAAGCATATTTCCTTTGCCGACAATCACGCGGGGCGCGCGCCTTTCGACATGACCACACTGAGCTACGGCGAGCAGGTTTTATGGCCGGCGCATTGCGTCCAGAACACGGACGGCGCAGCGCTGCACCGCGACCTGAACGTGCCGCATGCGCGGCTGGTGATCCGCAAGGGTCATCACGTGGATGTCGATAGCTATTCGGCCTTCATGGAAGCTGATCGCACCACGCCGACGGGCCTCACGGGTTATCTCCGCGATTTCGGCGTGAAGCGGGGCTATTGCTGCGGGCTGGCGACGGATTATTGCGTCGCGTGGTCGGCGCTCGATGCGCGCAGCGCGGGTTTCGAAGCGATCGTTATCGACGATGCCTGTCGCGCGATCGATCTCGACGGCTCGCTTGCGCGTGCGTGGGCGCAGATGACGGCAGCGGGCATATCACGGATTGGATCGACGGACTTGCTGCGCTGAACGGTGGGTTGAATCAGTGGGTTTAAACTCGCGGATTGAGCCAAATATTCGAAGTGGAGACAAGCATGACTGACGCGGTAATCGTATCGACGGCACGCACGGGCCTCGCCAAATCCTGGCGCGGCACATTCAACATGACCCACGGCGCGACGCTCGGCGGCCATGCTACACAGGCAGCCGTGGCACGCGCGGGCATTGACCCGGCGCGCGTGGAAGACGTGATCATGGGTTGCGCGAACCCGGAGGGTGCGACCGGCATGAATATCGCGCGGCAGATTGCGTTGCGCGCAGGCCTGCCGATCAGCGTACCGGGCATGACCGTGAACCGCTTCTGCTCGTCGGGGCTGCAGACCATCGCGCTGGCGGCGCAACGCGTGATCGTCGGCGAAGGCGATGTTTATGTGGCCGGCGGCGTGGAGTCCATATCGTGCGTGCAGAACGAGATGAACCAGCACATGCTGTTCGACGGCTGGCTCAAACAACACAAACCCGGCATCTACTGGTCGATGCTGCAGACGGCCGAAAACGTCGCCAAGCGCTACGAGATATCCAAAGAACGGCAGGACAAGTACGGCGTGCAGTCGCAATTGCGTGCAGCGGCGGCCCAGGCCGCAGGCAAGTTCAACGACGAAATCGTGCCTATCACGGTGCTCGCCGGTATCGCCGATAAAGCCATGGGCCGCATGTTCACGAAGGAAGTCACGCTGGCCGCCGATGAAGGCATTCGCGCGGACACGACGCTGGAAGGGGTATCGAAGATTCGCACCGCGATGCCCGGCGGAGTGGTCACGGCGGGCAATGCAAGCCAGTTTTCCGATGGCGCGTCGGCCTGTGTGGTGATGAACACCACGCTGGCAGAAAAAGAAGGGCTCAAGCCGCTGGGGATTTTCCGGAGCTTTGCGGTCGCGGGTTGCGAGCCGGATGAAATGGGTGTTGGCCCCGTGTTCGCGGTGCCCAAGCTGTTGAAGAAAGCGGGCCTCAAGGTCAGCGATATCGACTTGTGGGAACTGAACGAAGCGTTCGCCGTGCAAGTGCTCTATTGCCGCGATACGTTGGGTATCCCGGCTGATCGCCTGAACGTGAACGGCGGAGCGATTGCCGTGGGGCATCCGTATGGCGTTTCGGGCGCGCGGCTCACGGGGCATGCGTTGATCGAAGGCAAGCGGCGCGGCGCGAAGTTTGTTGTGGTGACCATGTGCATTGGCGGCGGCCAGGGCGCGGCCGGGCTGTTTGAAGTAGTGTGATTTTGTACGGTCCGCCCGGCGTTTTTGATACGCTTGGGCGATCGGCATAAATCATTCGCTACAACCAGGAGCCCGTCTTGTTACGTCACATCGTCATGTGGAAGTTGAAGGAAAGCGCCGAGGGCGGCACCCGCGCTGAAAATATCTTCAAGCTGAAAGCCAAACTCGAAACCTGCCGCAGCATTGTTTCGGGCCAGGGCCACTTCGAAGTGGGCGTGGCGCAACCCGGCTTCGAAGCTACGTACGACGTGGTCCTCGTCTCCGACTTCGACAATCCGGAAGCCATTCAGGCTTATCAGGTCCACCCCAAGCACTTGGCAATCAAGAACTTCGTTGCAGCGGTGCGTGAATCGCGTCAATGCATCGATTACGAAGTCTGAGACCATGATCGATTTTTCCACGCTCCATGAGAGCCCATTCGTCGATTCGCTCGGCGTACAGCTTGTCACCGCCGAAGACGGCGCAAGCGAAGTGGTGCTGCCGCTGACTGGCACGCATATGAATACCTGGGGCATCGCACACGGCGGCGTGACCATGGCGCTGGCCGACGTTGCCCTCGCGATGGCCGTGCGCAGTCTCGCCGACGACGGCATCGGCGTGGTCACCATCGAAATGAAAGTCAACTTCATGCAGCCGGGCCGCGGCGAACTCCGCGCGTTTGCCCGCGTGCTGCACCGCTCCACCACCATGGCGTATTGCGAAGGCGAAATCCGCGACAGCGAAGGCCACTTCGTCGCCAAAGCGCTCGGCACTTTCAAATACATGCGCAAGCTCGCCGTCGGCAGCAGTATCGCACAGCAACGCCTGCGTTCAGATCCGTCCGCCACACCCACCCGGTCCCCCCAGCGACGCCTGACGCCGCTGCCACAGGGCGCGCCTCGCGCTCTGGCTTATCCAGGGACCGCACAGGAGTATCACGATGTCAGAACACCATTCAATCAATCGCCAGATCCTCCTCGTTTCGCGCCCGCAAGGCGCGGCTAGCGGCGATAACTTCAAGCTCGTCCACACCCCGCTCGAGCCGCTGACCGACGGTCAGGTACGCGTGCGCAATCACTTCCTCTCGCTCGATCCCTACATGCGCGGCCGCATGGACGACTCGAAGTCGTACGCCGCCTCGCAGCCGCTCAACGAGGTGATGATCGGCGGGACCGTGGGTGAAGTGGTCGAATCAAAGAATCCGAAGTTTGCGATCGGCGACAAGGTGGTCGGCATCTAAGGCTGGCAGGAATTCGGTACGTCGGACGGCAAGGGTCTGCGTAAAGTCGACGACACCCATATCCCGCCTTCAGCGTATCTCGGCCCGGTCGGCATGCCGGGCGTGGCTGCATGGCTGGGGCTCAACAAGATCATCGAGCCGAAAGCGGGTGAGACGGTCGTCGTCAGCGCGGCGAGCGGGGCGGTAGGAAGCCGCGGTCGGCCAGTCGGCGAAGGCAGAAGGTTGCCCGCGCGGTGGGCATCGCGGGCGGGGCGGATAAATGACGCTACGTCACCGAGACGCTTGGTTTCGACGCATACGTCGACTCAAGGCCGGCAACCTCCATGACGACCTCAAGGCGACTTTGCCCAACGGGGCCGACGGTTACTTCGAAAACGTCGGCGGCGAGATACTGGACGCCGTGTTGTCGCGCATGAACGCGTTCGGCCGTATTGCGCTGTGCGGGATGATCGCAAATTATGACGGTTCGCCGATGCCACTTAAAAAAACCCGCTTTGCTACTCACGCAGCACGAAGGTGCAGGGTTTTATCGTCAGCGAATCGCCGGAAGTGTGGCCTGAAGCGCTCACGCAACTCGGTGGGCTTGTTGCGCAGAAGAAGCTGCAATATCGCGAGACGATTGCGCAGGCCCTGGAAAATGCCCCGGAGGCTTTCTCGGATTGCTCAAAGGCAAGAACTTCGGCAAGCAGCTCGTCAAGCTGATCTGAGCGTTCGGGTCTACAAGATCTAAAAATCGGAAAGATCAAAAGGAGACAGAGTGGACAAGTTCGACGGCAAAGTGGCCGCGATCACGGGCGCCGGTAGCGGCTTCGGCCGCGAGTTTGCATTGAAGCGCTCGGCGTCCGCACTGACGTCTCCGATGCCGCGCAGGTCGATGCGCTTGCGCGCACGACTATTGATACTTACAGCGCCGTGCATCTGCTCTTCAATAACGCGGGCGTTGGCACGGCGGGTGGGTTCGTCTGGGAAAGCAACGCGAACGACTGGGCCTGGGTGTTCGGCGTCAACGTGATGGGCGCAGCAAATGGCGTGCGCGCGTTCATACCATTGATGCTCGCGCAGCAAGAGCCGGCACACATCGTCAATACGGCATCGGTGGCGGGCTTGCTGTCGGCTCCGGGAATGGGCGTCTATAACGCGTCGAAGCACGCGGTCGTTGCTTTGACGGAGACGCTTTATCACGATTTGAAAATTGTCGGCGGAGCCGTGGATTGTTCGTTGTTCTGTCCGGCATTCGTGCCAACGGGCATTGTGAACGCCGAACGGGTGCGGCCCGAAGGCTTGCGCAACGATGAACCGCTGACGGCATCGCAGCGCATGGCGGGCAAGCAGTTCACGAAGGCGGTGAAGAGCGGTAAACTGAGCGCGGAACAGGTGGCGGAACTGACCTTCAACGCCGTGCGCGAACGGCGGTTTTATGTGCTGACGCATCCGCAGATTCTGGCGTCGGTGCAACTGCGTTTCGACGACGTCACGCAACGGCGCAATCCGACCGATCCGTTGTCGTTGAAGCCGGAGGTGAAGGGACAGGGGTAGGGCATTCGCGAGCAAACACGCAAATTTGCCGCCTATGTCATCATCGCGAGCTTCCAACGCTCGCCAATTCATTTCCCGCTCCCATGCCGCTGAATCCTGCCGTTGCACAGGTGTTAGCGGCGGTACAAATCCGACACTAAACGGCGGTGTTGGGTTGAATAGAAGCGAAGCTGACCAGGGGCCGTTGCTGCTAGCCCGTGGTTGTCGGCCTGCTCTCGTGCTCATAATGGATCGGTTAGGCGAGCGTTCACGGGAGGCGCGCGTTGTTC
>LGTG01000381.1 GCA_001190015.1 Candidatus Burkholderia crenata | reverse complement strand
TGGTATTGGACCGAACCCGGTCGGCCGCTTTCGTGTTGCACCAATCCTGAAAGGCCATCGGAATGCTCTGCCCGATACACGACTACAGGCGTTCGAGAACCAGGCGGAATCTTTTGCCAAGACGCTCATCGCGAAACCGGCTTTGTCCCGCTTCCTCGTTCAGCCACGCATTAGCATCACAGGCTTCTTCCGATGCACGCTTTCGACCGCCTCTGTTCGTCATCGCCGTCCCTCATCAACTAATCTTACAACAACGTTAATATGAAGGATTCCTTATTAATAGAGAATCGTAGAAGAATATGGGTAATTGTAAGCCGTTCATCACCTTCTCGGCCAAGAGCCAGACCCGCCAGATGGTCGAAGCGATGTTTCAGCGCCATGCAGTGTGACTGAACGTGGTGCTCGAAACCGGCACCGCGCCGACCGTTTTCGAATTCATTGCCGCGGACCTCGGTGTGTCGTTGATTCATCCGCTGCCGACGGCTCACAGGATCGGATGGTGCTGCGCTGCTTCAAGTCGGACATGGCCTTCGACTTCCGGCTCTGCCGGATGCCGGCATCGCGCAATGCCGGCCTCGTCGATACGTTTATTGAAGGCGCGCGTCTCGTGGCCGCACAGGTCTCGGCCGAATTGCTCAGTGACCAGTAAGCGATGTCGTCTCGGTGATATGCGGCGCGAGGTTCAGTGAACCCTTCAGGTCGTACCCGTACACGACCTTGTTGCGGTAAACCCAGACTTGCAACAAACCGAACAACGGCACCGAACAGACGTCGTCGTGAATTTTCTACTGCGCGCTTTTCCATAAAGCCAGTTGCTTTTGCTGGTCTGGCTCCACGCGTGCCGCACGGATGTCGGCGTCCGCGATCGAGCAGTGCGAAAAGTTCGACATCGCTGTCGGAGAATTCACCGCCGCGGCTGAATCGTAGAACTCGCTTAGCAGACTGTTGAAAAGCACCCCGTCATGACGAAAGCAGTGTTCAAGAGGTTTGCACATGCAATTTGCTGCTGAATTGCGGGTTCGCCGAGTGGTTTTGGCAGGCAGTGCGCAGGCACACCAGCCCGGCGCCGTACGGTGCTCGCACCATGGCGGCTCATTGCAACGCTCCTTGTGGCACCACGCTTGGCATTCGGGCCATGCGGGTCAGATTGCTCGCGGCCATCGTCAGCTTGAAGTGCTGGTCAACGCGCTTGATGCCGCGATAGACCGTCTGCCGGATCCGGCCAATTGTCTTG
>LGTG01000380.1 GCA_001190015.1 Candidatus Burkholderia crenata | reverse complement strand
TCTCGTTCCAACCACCGACGTTATACGTTTCACCTGGCCGGCCACGCGCCAACACTTCGCGAATCGCCGCACAATGGTCGCCAACGTAAAGCCAGTCACGGATATTTTGACCATCGCCATAAACAGGCAAAGGCTTGCCGCTCAGCGCATTCCCGATGACCAGCGGAATCAGCTTCTCGGGAAAATGATACGGTCCGTAATTGTTCGAGCAACTCGTCGTCAAGACCGGCAGGCCATAGGTATGCCTATATGCCCGCACCAGATGATCGGATGCAGCTTTAGTCGCGGAATACGGGCTGTGTGGCGCGTAAGGCGTAGTCTCGGAGAACGGCGTGTCGTTGGCAGACAGCGAGCCGAATACTTCATCCGTCGATACATGCAAAGAACGAAACGCCATCTGATCCGCGCCGGGCAGCGTTTTCCAATAGGCAAGCGCCGCTTCGAGCAGCGTGAACGTGCCAACAAACATTGGTCTGAACAAACTCGGCGGGCCCGCGAATGGACCGGTCCAGATGACTTTCAGCGGCGAAATGCAGGATCGCGCGGAGTTTATGCTGGCTGAGTAGCGCGCCCATCGCAGCGCGGTCGCAGATATCCGCCCGCGCGAAAATATGCTTAGGGTTGCTTCGCACTGACTTGAGCGTCCCCAGATTCCCGGCGTAGGTCGGCTTGTCTACGTTGAGCACGGCTTCGCTTGCGACAGTCAGCCAATCGAGCACGAAATTAGCGCCGATAAATCCAGCTCCCCCCGTTACCAGAATCATAAAAGCCCTCTATAAGCCGATAGGTGCCCGGATAACGCAGCGCGATGTAGTAAGTCTCGCTACTTTTGCGCCCTGATGGTAGGCCCGCGCGATGAAGTATAAATCTGCGTCAAGTGTGGACGGCGAGATGGTTTTTTATGTCCGGCGGGTTTAGGGGTCGATCTGGGCAGGCGTTGTACTCAACCCAATATCGAGGTCCGCCCAATCACCGACTGTACCGTTCAATGCCGCGGCGTCAGCGCTTCTTCGAACTCGGCAACCGCGCCCGCGTCGTCGCCAACGACCGCCGCCGGTGCCCCCAACCCCTGCTGCATCCGCCGCAACGCCGCCTCCTGCGCTTCTTTCGCCAGCGCGCGCCTGTCGGCGCCCGGCGCGATCGCATCGCAGACGTAAAGATGTGCCGTCAGCGGCGTATCACGAAGCATGGCGTTCAGCGTGAACGCGAGTGTCAGGTCATCGATATAAGCCGGTGCTTTCGACTGCCGTCCGTTCGCGCCTTCGTACATCAGGCAGATCGGCCGCACCGGACAGGACGCCGACACAGCCGCCTGAAACAGGTTGGAGTGAAACGGCAGCAAGTCAGTACCAGGCGACGTCGTCCCTTCCGGAAACACGCACATGAGTTCGCCGCGCACAAGCCGTTCCGACAGCTCATGCATGATGTGTTTGGCATCGCTACGTTTTTCGCGTTGCAGGAAAATCGTGTCGAGTTGCTGCGCGAGCCAGCCGACCAGCGGC
>LGTG01000031.1 GCA_001190015.1 Candidatus Burkholderia crenata | reverse complement strand
CGCCGGCTTCGCGAAACCATCGCGGACCCAACGATTGTGACACGCCGCAGGCCAGCGCCGCAGCGTCACTTTCCATTCCCTCGGCAATAAATTTCCAGAACGCTTGCTTCGTCTCAAACTGATTGACACCTGGCCTGCCCGGCGATGGCATCATTGGCCTCCCGGTTTGTTGCGAGCTCCAGCTCCGCGGTCGCCCCATTTAACACCTCCAAATTTCGAGATGTTGCAACGACCGGTTGAATTCGCCGATTATTTCATTGCCGAAATCTTGATCGTCTTCGTATCCACCGGAGATAACAATTGACTCAGCGCCCTGCTTAGCCGCTCCCGATATTTCGCCTTGAACTCGATTGTGGAGTCCAATTGCATGCATTGCGACGTAGCTTTCAAACTTGTCACCAACCATCACCGCCGGAATGTGCCCAAACGCGTGCCTTTACCGCCCATTTTTATTTCCTTCAACGGAATTGCCCTTGGACCGCTTTGCCACGCTCAGGGGCAAGAAGTTAAGCCTCTTGTTCTTTGTCTAGCAACAACGCCCCCAACACCGCCACCGTCCGCGTCGTCGCACCGCGATGCTTCGCCGCGAACGCCGACGCCGCTGCGCTCATGGCGAGCCGGCGGGGTTTATCGGTGAAAAGCTCACGCAGGCCGCGCGCCAACGCCGCCGGATCGCTCACGCGCAGCGCCGCGCTTTCCGTGATGGCGTCGTTCGTCGCTTGCGTAAAGTTGAAGGTGTGCGGACCAATCAGCACCGGCACGCCCGCTGCGCACGCCTCGATCAGGTTCTGCCCGCCCAGCGGCAGCAAGCTCCCGCCGATAAACGCCAGATCCGATGCCGCGTAATACGCACTCAGCTCACCCATCGAGTCGCCGAGCAGCATGTTGACGTCCGGAGGTAAAACCGGCGCCGCATCGATTCCCAATCCCGCGGCCGACGCCCTGCCTGCCCACGCGGAGCGCCGCACATAAGACTGGGCGGCGGCGTCGATCAACTCGGCGACTTTGTCAAACCGCTGCGGATGGCGCGGCACGAGGATCAGCAATGTTTCGGGTATGCGGGTCCGCAAGGTCGTGAACGCCTGCAACACCAGCGCTTCCTCCCCTTCGCGCGTGCTCGCCGCCACCCACACCG
This sequence comes from Candidatus Burkholderia crenata, assembly GCA_001190015.1. Lineage (GTDB taxonomy): Bacteria > Pseudomonadota > Gammaproteobacteria > Burkholderiales > Burkholderiaceae > Caballeronia > Caballeronia crenata. Next base: position 11,766 of record LGTG01000031.1, on the reverse strand, counting down.
GCCGCTCCCCGATCGCCGCGCGCCACGCGTGACCGCGCGCATAGAGTTCGGGCGGCACGCTCATGTCGAACTTGAGGTTACCGAGCACCGCGACATTGCGCGCACCCAGCGCGCTCAGGCGGTCCGCATCGGACTGCGTCTGCGCCAGCACGCGCGTAAAACCGCCGAACACTTCACGTGTCGCGTTGCCAAACTTCGTCGCGCGCTTGAACGAGCGCGCCGACATCCGCGCGTTCGTCAGCACCAGCGGGATATCGGCCCGTTTGCATTCATCGATGAGCGTCGGCCACACCTCTGTTTCCATCACGATGCCCAGCGACGGCCACCACGCGCGCAAGAAGCGCCGCACGAGCGATGGCGAATCGTAGGGAAGGTAGCTGCGTGAAATACGATCGCCGTATAGCTCCACGCCGGTCGCACGGCCGCTTGGCGTCATATGCGTCAGCAGGATGCGGGCTTCGGGATGCGCTTGCTGCAACGCTTCAATCAGCGGCTGAGCCGCACGCGTCTCCCCAACGGACACCGCATGCACCCAGATCAACGGCGCGAGGTCGTCGGCACGGCGGGCGGGACCAAAGCCAAACCGTTCGCCAATATGCTCGCGATACCCGCGTTCCCGCCGCGAGCGGATCAGCAAGCGCAACACCGCGAGCGGCGCGACGAGCCACCATAACGCGCGATACACGAGCCTCAGCATCGGCCGCCCTCGCGGCAGGCCGGCAACAATCGCTTACCGTGCACATGAGAACCCGGGCGGGCGCCCGCGCTGAAGCCCGAAACCACGGAACACCCCCACTCGGCGGCGCTCAAACCAGCGCCCTGCCCTTTCAGGCGCTGCAGGATGCCGAGCGGCGCGCAGTCGGGCTGGGCCATGGCGCTGACGGGAAGGAAGAAGGTTTGCTCGAGCATGTACTGGCCGGACATGACGGCGTGCGAGGTTTGATCGGAGAAACACACCCACACGCAGCCGGGCGGGAACGGCATTTCCTGCTGCGGCGATTTCGCCTGATAGTCGAGATCGGCTTTCATCGCGTCGTGCAAATGGAGCATCAGGTGGTCGTATTCGCTGCGCAGCGTCTTGGTGATGTGCAGCAGGTTCATGAGCCAAGCCGAACCGGGAACCGGGGCTTTAATGGCGGGCAGGAAGCGTTTTGCCATGTCCTCGAACGGTTCGCCGACGCGCCATACACGCGGCGCGCCATCCGGATTGACGTTGGTGAACACGCGCAGGATGCGCTCGCCATAATTCGGCCGCGACGGGAAAGCGTCGACGTGAAGGCGGCTGTCGTCCTTGCGCCACGACGTCTCGCGCGTTTCCACGCGATGCAGCCGCAGGCTGGTCGGCTCGACCCGCAATTTGCCTTGATATTCGGGAAAGAGCCCGTCGACCAGCGAGCGCGCGTTCGCCTGATATCTCGCGATCAGCGCCCGGACGGCGGATTGCGTAACGGCGTCGCCGAGCACGCCCACGAGCGGGCCGCCGTTTGGCGCAAGACTGATGTTCTTGCGCTGCGGATCGGCGACCTTCGGGTCGAGCAGCGCCCGTTCGCCGCCTTCTATGGCAAACGCCAGATGCGGAAAATAGAGGACCTTGCCGTGCTCGACGCCGGCCAGCAACGCCTCGCGCGGCACGGAAAGCTGCTGGCCCTGCCAGTCGGCGGAGGCAACTTCAATAATTTGAGATTCGGTCATGTGCCTTCGATTTGTTTGGATAAGCGAGTGAGCGAGCCCGATTATCGTCAACTGGCTTCAATCGGCTTCAATCAACCTCGATTGGCTTCGATTGACGCATCGGGAAAACGTCGCGCCTGGCGAGCGCGGTGCATTTTCGCTCAAACCGATTGCAAAATCCGTTGCGTGAGAGGCTGGCAAGTTGATGGGCCTCAACTGGACCTCAAACCGCCGGGCTTCACCTGGTTTCGTTAAGCGCGCCGCCGAATCCACTGCAAATCACTGTGAATTGCGGCGATTGAGCCAATCCTTGGAACCGAAGCCGCTTCCTCACCTTCACTCGCCACCCTACCCGATACCGCTCCTGCTGCCGTTACTGCATTAAAGCAGCCCAAACCCTGCAAGCGTCGCTTTGACTTGCTGCAACGTCGGGTGCTGGCCGGCGCTGCCCAGATTCACCACACGTGGCGACCAGTAACCGCCCGTGCACCAGGCGGTCGAGAAATTGTACAACTCGACGGTCGACCGCTTCAGGGCTGCCGCGATATGCACAAGTCCCGTGTCCACGCCGACCGTCGCAGCGGCGCCGTCGATCAAACCGACCACGGCTGGCAATGAGAGTTTTGGCGGCACGACTGCTGCCGCGCCGAACTCTTTTGCCAGCTTTTCACTGGTTTCGCGTTCAGTCTCGCTGCCCCATGGCAGCACGATTGATACCCCGCGCCGGATCAGCGTTTGGCCGAGTTCGATCCAGGCGGTGTCGGGCCATTGTTTATCGGCGCGGGACGTAGCGTGGACGAACACCACATAAGGCACCGGCAGGTTCAACCCTGCCTCCGATAACGCCAGCGCGGCGCGGCGGGTATCCATGCCGAACTCGATTGCGTCGGTGGGTTCCGGGCGCGGATCGCCCAGCGCGGCAGCTACCAATCGCCGGGTGCGTTCGACCACGTGTGTGCGTGGTTCGATGGGCACGCGTTTGTTGTAGAAGAAGCGGACGGGCCATTCGTAGCCGGCGCCGTCGGTGCGGTTACCGAGGCCGACCAGCGTACCGCGTGCCCAGCTTGCGACCCATGCGGTCTTGATGAGCCCTTGGCAGTCGATGACGAGGTCGTATTTTTCTGCGGCCAGGGCGCGGCGAAAGCGTTGGATTTCGCACCAGTTATCGACGGAGAAGAGGCGTTTGCGCCAGCGCCGCAGCGAGAATGGGATGGCGCGGCGTACGCCGTGGACGAGTTCGACGAGATTCGTGAAGCTCTCTTCGACTAGCCAGTCGATCTGGGCATCGGGGTGGAGACGACGGATATCGGCGATGGCCGGCATGTTATGGACGACGTCGCCTAGCGACGACACCCGGACAATCAAGATCTTTTGCACGCTTGACACGGTGGGCGCCGTCGGATTGGACGGCGCGTGGACAATTTTGAGATACGCCAGTTTACCGCTGGCGCTTGGATTTGGGTTCGGTTTTCATAGGTTCTCGCTCACACTCGGGGGTTTGCGGTCGGGCCAATGCCGGGTTGCTGCTTTCGGCCTTAGCGGTCTGCCTGAGTTGGCTATTTTCTTTACCACTACTATTCTTGTTAACCACTGTGCGTGGCGGCACGTCGTTTCTTTGTCCAAAGCGACAAAGAAACGAAGCAAAGAAAACGCTTTCAAAACGCGGGCTCGTAAGTGTCCATAGCGTGCAGTTTTCATACATGGGTACCCCAAAAACACGGTGCTCGCCAGAGCCACGGATGTATGAAACCCTCCTTCTCCGAACACGGATACCCACACGCTTCGCCACCAGTGATTGAACCTGCCCAAGGGGCTCCCGCGCTATCCGCGTAAAGCCAACCACAAATACACCGTCCCCAGCCCAACCGCGCCGGAGGATCCACGCCCTCACCCACCAAAAACCCGAGTGCGAACAAAAATCCCCGGCGAACGAAAATCAGAATGGTAATTTGGCGTTGGCCTTCTCCGCCAAAATCACCCGGCGAAAATCTTCCTGAATCCGCTTGAGCGCTTCCTCACTGTCGGCTTCAAAGCGCATAACCACCACCGGCGTGGTATTCGACGACCGCGCGAGCCCGAAACCATCCGGATACTCCACCCGCAGTCCATCGATGGTCAGCACATCGTCCGCGCCCGTGAACTTCCCGTTTTTCTGCATCTTCGCGATCAACTCAAAATTCTCACCTTCATTGAGCTTCAACTGCAATTCTGGCGTCGACAGCAAGTTCGGCAAATCGTTGAGCAGCTTGCTCGGATCAGCCACCCGCGACAGGATTTCAAGCATCCGCGCGCCGGTATAAAGGCCATCGTCGAAACCGTACCAGCGATCCTTGAAAAACACGTGACCGCTCATTTCGCCCGCCAACGGCGCGCCGGTTTCCCGCAGCTTCGCTTTCACCAGCGAGTGACCCGTCTTCCACATCACCGGCTCGCCACCCTCGTCACGGACCCATTTAGCAAGATTACGCGTGCACTTGACGTCGTAAATGATCTGTCCGCCCTTGTTGCGCGACAACACTTCTTGCGCAAACAACATCAACTGACGATCCGGATAAATGATCTGGCCGTCCTTCGTGACCACGCCAAGACGGTCGCCGTCGCCATCGAAGGCAAAACCGATCTCCGCATTCGTCTCCTTCAACGCCTTGATCACGTCCTGCAGGTTTTCCGGGTGCGCTGGATCCGGATGGTGATTCGGGAACGTCCCGTCAATGTCAGTGAACAGTTCGACCAGCTCGCAGCCCAGCGCCTTGAACAAACGCAGTGCGAGATCGCCGGCCACACCGTTGCCGGCATCGACCACGATCTTCATCGGGCGGGCAGGCTTGATGTCGCTGACAATCCGGTTAAGGTAGACCTGCTGGATATCGTATTCGGTGTAGGTGCCCGCACCGCTCGTAAAGTCGTCGTTGACGATGCGCTGATACAGCGCCTGGATCTGGTCGCCATAAATGGCGGCGGCGCGCAGGACCATCTTGAAACCGTTGTAGTCGGGCGGATTGTGGCTCCCCGTCACGACAATGCAAGAATCCACCCGCCGCTCGCCCGCAGGCAGCGCGAGTGGCACGCTGGCCGCGAAATAAACCACGGGCGTAGGCACCATGCCAATATCGACAACGTCCACGCCGGCTTCACGCAAGCCGTCAGCAAGCGCGCCAACGAGCTCCGGACCCGACAGACGACCGTCACGTGCCACGACGACCGAGTCGCCGCCCTGCTTTTTGATCTCGCTGCCGAACGCGCGGCCAATGTTGCGCGCTACGCCGGCATCGACGGTTTTGCCCACGATGCCGCGAATGTCGTAAGCCTTGAAAATGGACTGCGTAACTGATGCTTGCGGTGACTGGCTCATGGAATGGCTACCTGACTAATAATTTAAATGGTTCCGGGGCATCCCGAAGCGTCCCGGGTCACGGAGCCCCCTTGATACAGACCTGCTGCCAACATAAAAGACCTGACTCGACCAACCCGGTCACTACGCCGATATAACTCGCCGGACGCACGAACTGCCAGAAACGATACCGGACGAAACGCGAAAAATAACGAAAGAAATTCGTCGCGCGCGACCCCGATCCTCGTGACGCCCCCTTCGGGGACCCCTCGGCGAGTATCAACCACGCGGTTGGGCGCACTGTTCGCACCCTATAATCGCAGTCTTTCCGCGCGGACCTGCGCAAATATTCTAATCCAATGCCCGGACGCTTTTTCACCGCGAAGTACAAACGTCGCACCGAATGGCGGGAAACCGCTCGTAGGTTGACGGCTCCCGACAGGGTGCCAGCAGGGATTACAGGAAGCCCGGACGAAACATCAGGCGCCGCCCGCCGATGCTGAAACGGATCAAGAACCTCGACGTCACTAAGGCGCTGGCGAACATCGCCTGGCTGGGTCTCGAACGCCTTACGCAGATCGCGGTGGCTATCGCCATCAGCGGACTGCTCGCGCGCTACTTCGGCCCGGACGTCTTCGGCAAATGGCAATACGCCAACACGCTGCTGCTCGTGCTCTCGCCCATCACGTGGGTCTGCGGCGCCGAAATCCTCGTGCCGACCATCGTGAATCGCCCGCCAGGCCAGCTCGGCACGGTGCTCGGCAGCGCATTCGTGTTGCGCATGGGAGTATCTGCCGCGGCCTTGGTCGTAACCTGGATAGGCATTGCGGCGGGTTTCACCGACCCGCTTGTCGGCGCTATGCTCGCCGGCCTTGCCGTGACCATGCTGTTCCGCGAACCTTTAGTCGGCGTGATCAACGCATGGCTGCAAAGCATGACGTACAGCAAACCGCAATTGCTGACCAGCATGCTCACGGCGGTCGCCAAAGCCGTGCTCGTGTACGTTCTCGTGCGCGCAACAAGCCCGGCGTGCTTCGGCTGGCTGTGGGCGCTGGAAGCGGCGGTCATCGGCGGCGTGTTGATGCTGTATTACATTCATCGACACAGCGGCAAGCTCGGCTGGCACATCGACCGCTCGCTGTTTCGCCATTTCGCCAGTGCCGGCACGGTATTCTGGCTCGGCCTCATTTGTATGTATCTGTTCCTGAAGCTCGACCGGCTCATGCTCGAACGCCACATTTCGTTCGCCGATCTCGGCCGGTATTCCGCCGCGCAGCAACTCAACGAAAACTGGATCACGCTCGCGCTAATGCTCGCGCAGACTATCGCCCCGGCGTTCGTGTACCGCGTACACGACGCCGTGCAGCTCAAACGCAACCTCGGCCGCCTGATCGCGATGACGGCCGTGCTGATGATCGGCGGCGCGATCGTGCTCGATCTGCTCGCGGGGGTCATCATTTCGCGCGTGTTCGGGCCGGCTTACACCGAATCCATCAGCATTTTCCGCTGGGCGGTCTGGCTTTCAGTGCCGGCCGGCATAGAAGCAATCGGAAACCTCGTCGTGCTTAAATATCAGGCGAAATTCGTGTTGCTCGCGAAGTGGCTGTTGGCGCTGGCGGTCGCTTTGGTGGTGAACCTGATCGCGATTCCGCGCATGGGCAGCTACGGCGCGCTGATCGGGCTGGCGGCGGGGTATCTCGCGGCGGCATCGGTCAATTTCTACTACATCCGCTTCAGGCTGCGGGTATGACGGCTTCCTCACCCACCACTCCCATGCCATCTCCTGCGCTCGACGACGTCACCGTGCTGATTCCGGTGTTCAACGCCCAGCACGACCTGGATCGTACGCTCGCATCGTTCTGCGAGCGCGCGCCGGTGCGCGTGCTGGTCGTCGATGACGGCAGCCTGCCGCCCATCGTCGCGCCGTCTGTTGCGAACCTCACGATCGACGCGCTGCGCATGCCGCGCAATGGCGGTATTGAGCTGGCATTGCAGACCGGCGTGGCCACGTTGGCGCAACGCGGTGTCAAATACGCGGCGCGAATTGATGCGGGCGATCTGGCGACGCCGTATCGGCTGGAAAAGCAGCGCGCTTATATGGAAGCGCATCCGGAAACGGCGGCGCTCGGCATGTGGACGCATGTGGTGAGCATGGAGGGCGCGCCCCTGTTCGACCTTCGGCCGCCCGCCGAACCAGCAGTGATTCGCCGCGTCATGCTGCTGCGCGCCTGCTTCTCCCATCCGACGATGATGCTGCGCGTCGGCGCCGTGATGGACGCCGGCAACTATCGCGCGGAGTATTGCGCGGCCGAGGATCTCGATCTGATCCTGCGTCTGATGCAAGACCACGACTGCGCGAACCTGCCGGAATTCGGCGTGTATTACGAACTCAACGAGCACGGCATCAGCGCAACAAAACGCCGTACACAAACGCTTTCCACGCTACGGCTGCAATTGAAATACATGCGTTTGACGAACCTGCCCGACTGGCTTGGCGTGGCGAAAAACATCGCGCATCTGATGCTGCCGTACGGTGCCGTGCGTGCGTTGAAAATGCGCTTGTTTCACGCATGATGTAAGCCCTTGACTCAAGCCCTTTATCCAGCGCCTGACATACCGTATTTAAAACCCATCGAATGAACGCAGAGAAATCCCGCCTTCGCATAGCACTCGTCTGCAACACCGCGTGGGCGATCTACACCTACCGGCGCGGCCTGCTGAGGATGCTGATCGAACGCGGCGTGGAAGTCTCGGTGATCGCGCCGCGCGACCGGACCTTCGCGCCGCTCGAAGAAATGGGCTGCCGATGCGTCGAGCTGCCGGTGGCGTCGAAAGGTACCAATCCTCGTGATGACCTGAAGACCCTCGCCGCGCTGTATCGCGAGTACCGGGCAACCCGGCCGCACATGGTGTTTCACTATACGATCAAACCGAACATCTACGGTTCGATCGCGGCGAAACTCGCGGGCGTACCGTCGATTGCGGTCACCACAGGGCTGGGTTATGTGTTCATCCAGAAGAGCCAGACGGCAAGCGTCGCGAAGCGGCTTTACCGTTTCGCGTTCCGGTTTCCGCGCGAAGTGTGGTTCCTGAACCAGGACGACCGGCAGGCGTTCATCGACCAGAACCTGCTGGTTCATCCGGACCGCGCGCGCCTGCTGCACGGCGAAGGCGTCGATCTCGACGATTACGCGTATCTGCCGCTACCGCGTGCCAACCCGCAGACGGAAGGCTTTTTTTTCATTTTAATTGGCCGTCTGCTGTGGGATAAAGGTGTCGCGGAATACGTCGATGTAGCCCGCCGGCTGCGCTGGACCTATCCGTACGCGCGGTTCCAGTTACTCGGACCCGTGGGCGTCGACAACCTCAGCGCCATCACGCTCGACGAAGTGCAGGCCTGGCAGCGCGAAGGGGTTATCGATTATCTAGGCGAGGCGCACGACGTCCGCGCGTTTATCGGTAATGCGGATTGCGTGGTGCTGCCGTCGTATCGCGAAGGCGTGCCGCGGACCTTGATGGAGGCGTCGGCAATGGGACGCCCGATTGTCGCCACCGATGTCCCCGGCTGCCGCGAAGTTGTCGAAAACGGCGTTACGGGCCTGCTGTGCGAAGTAAAAAACGCCGACAGCCTCGCGCAGCAACTCGAACGCCTGCTGCTTTCGAGCCACATGGCACGCGCTGAAATGGGCGTGGCGGGCCGCGCCAAGGTGGCGCGCGAATTCGACGAAAATGCGGTTGTCGAGCGTTATAAAGGCACAATACGCGCGGTTACCGGCGTTTCACTCTAAATCACCTTCCGGGAGCGTTATTCATGACTGGTCACACAAGCGCGAAGGGTACGATCCTTGTCACGGGCGGCGCCGGTTTTATCGGCTCGCATACTTGCGTCGAATTGCTGAATGCTGGTTACGGCGTTGTCGTGATCGACAACCTCGTGAACAGCAACGCTCAGTCGCTGAAACGCGTGGAGCAGATTATTGGCAAGACGCTGGCATTCTACGAAGCCGATGTCCGCGATGAGACCGCCCTCGCCCGCATTTTCGATGAGCACGCGATCACTGGCGCGATCCATTTCGCCGCGTTGAAGTCGGTGGGAGAATCGGTGGCGAAACCGATCGAGTATTATCGTAACAACATCGACAGCCTGCTCGTGCTGCTCGACACCATGCGCGCGCGCAACGTGAAGAAATTCGTCTTCAGTTCGTCGGCGATGGTGTATGGCGTGCCGAAGAGCGTGCCTATCGACGAGTCGTTTCCGCTGTCGGCAACGAATCCCTACGGGCAATCGAAGCTTATCGCCGAACAAGTTTTGCGCGACCTGGAAATCTCCGATGCCGCGTGGCGCATTGCGACGCTGCGTTACTTCAATCCGGTCGGCGCGCATGAAAGCGGCTTGATCGGGGAAGATCCGGCGGGCGTGCCGAACAACCTGATGCCGTATGTCGCGCAAGTGGCGGTGGGCAAACTGGAACGCCTGCGGATTTTCGGCAGCGATTACGCGACCCACGACGGCACCGGCGTACGCGATTACATTCACGTGGTCGATCTGGCGCGTGGTCATATCAAGGCGCTCGATGGGCTGGAATCGCTTGACAGCAGTTTTGTCGTGAACCTGGGCACGGGCCAGGGGTATAGCGTGCTGGATGTGGTGAAGGCGTTCAAAGCGGCGTCGGGCAAGCCCGTGCCTTACGAGCTCGTCGCCCGCCGTCCGGGGGATATCGCCGAGTGTTTCGCCGATCCGGCCGCCGCCGCGAAGCTGCTCGGCTGGCAGGCGGAACACGACATCGAACGGATATGCGCCGATCATTGGCGCTGGCAGTCGCAGAACCCGAGGGGTTTTGCCTGACGTTCTGGTTCAGGCGCCGCCTGATGCGTTCTTTCTAGTGGTTATTTTGCATGCTCAGTTTTGCGCTCGGTTTTCTCGTTTCGCTATTCATCACGCTGTTGATCGTGCGGTTTGCCCATTTGCACGAAGGCATTTCCGGCGATACCGATTTTGCCGGAGTGCAGAAGTTTCACGCGCGGTCCGTGCCCCGCATCGGCGGGGTCGGAATCCTGATTGGACTCACTGTATCGGCCGTGCAGCTTCGATGGACTTATCCGGTCGTATCTAGCGGAATCCTCGCCATTGTTGCTTGCAGCATGCCGGCGTTTTTCTCCGGACTGGTCGAGGACCTGACCAAGCGGGTAACGCCGGTTGTACGCCTGGTCTGCACGATGGCCGCGGCCGCGCTTGCGTATTTCCTGCTGGGGATCGCGGTCACGCGTATCAGCGTTCCGCCGCTCGACTTCCTGCTGACCTACGGGGTCATCTCGTGTCTTGTAACCGTGGTGGCGGTGGCGGCAATGGCCAACGCGATCAATATCATCGACGGCTTCAACGGACTCGCGTCCATGGTCGCGTTCATGATGTTCGCGTCGCTCGCGTACGTGGCGTTCCAGGTTCACGACCCGGTGGTGTTGTCCGCCTCGCTGATCATGATGGGCGCGATGATGGGCTTTTTCATCTGGAACTTCCCGGCCGGGTTGATTTTTCTCGGCGATGGCGGCGCGTATTTCATCGGCTTCATGCTTGCCGAACTGTCCATCATGCTCGTGATGCGCAATCGAGATGTTTCGGCGTGGTTCCCGGTGTTGCTGTTCATGTATCCGATCTTCGAGACCTGTTTCTCGATCTACCGGAAGAAGTTTATTCGCGGGATATCGCCTGGGATTCCCGATGGCGTGCATCTGCATATGCTGGTGTACAAGCGCCTCATGCGCTGGGCCGTTGGTGCGCAGAATGCCCGCGAAATCACGCGGCGCAATTCTCTCACCTCACCGTATCTGTGGCTGCTATGCCTCGTTGCCGTGATTCCCGCCACGCTGTTCTGGCGGCATACGCTGCATCTGTTCTGCTTTGTCGTGGTGTTTGCGTTCACCTATGTCTGGCTCTACGTCAGCATCGTCCGCTTCAAATCACCACGCTGGATGGTGTTCCGGCGGGCTCATCCGATAAAGAAGTAGCGCTTCCCGCGCCGGCAGTTTTTCCTGCCGGCGCGCGGCTTCCTTCTAGCTCGACACAGACGCGAGCAAGTTCGCGTTCACCTTGTCGGTCTCGACCATGCACATGCCGTGCGCACCACCCGGATACACCTTGAGCGTCACATTCTTGACGATCTTCGCCGAGTGTTTTCTTGCTGCATCGATCGGCACGATCTGGTCGTCATCGCCGTGCAGGATCAGGGTCGGTACATCAAACTTCTTCAGGTCTTCCGTGTAATCGACCTCTGAAAACTCCCTGATGCACGCTTACTGCCCCAGTATCCCGCCCAACTTCCCTGTGCCCAGAACGTGTCGATCACACCTTGCGATTTCTTGGCGTTATCGCGGTTGTAGCCGAAGAACGGCACCGCCAGGTCTTTGTAGAACTGCGAGCGATCTCCCGCCACGCCTGCGCGAATTCCATCGAATACATCCTTCGGCAAGCCGCCCGGATTCGCTTCCGTCTTCAGCATCAACGGCGGCACGGCCCCGATCAACACCGCCTTCGAGACCCGCCCCGTTCCATGACGCCCGATATAACTCCACCGCCCGTTGAGTGGCCCACCAGCATGGCGTTTTTCACATCCGGTGCATCGAGCACAGCTGCCACCCGTGCGAGAACACCACCGTCTTGCCGGTACCCCAGTCCTTTTAGAAAATCTCCGTGCCATCCTTCGTCTTGATCGTGTCCATGGAACGTACTCCTTAACAGGCTGTTGAAAAGTGCCCCGTCATGACGA
>LGTG01000379.1 GCA_001190015.1 Candidatus Burkholderia crenata | reverse complement strand
TAGCATAACGGCGGTCATGACCCGGTCTATCCGCGACAAAGCTAATCTGGTCGCGATATGAACCGGAGGCTTTCGCTTTCAGTGGGTCCAACAGGTCGCACACGGCATGCACGACATCCAGGTTCGTCTTCTCGTTCCAACCACCGACGTTATACGTTTCACCTGGCCAGCCACGCGCCAACACTTCGCGAATCGCCGCACAATGGTCGCCAACGTAAAGCCAGTCACGGATATTTTGACCATCGCCATAAACAGGCAAAGGCTTGCCGCTCAGCGCATTCCCGATGACCAGCGGAATCAGCTTCTCGGGAAACTGATACGGTCCGTAATTGTTCGAGCAATTCGTCGTCAAGACCGGCAGGCCATAGGTATGCCTATATGCCCGCACCAGATGATCGGATGCAGCTTTAGTCGCGGAATACGGGCTGTTTGGCGCGTAAGGCGTAGTCTCGGAGAACGGCGTGTCGTTGGCGGACAGCGAGCCGAATACTTCATCCGTCGATACATGCAAAAAACGAAACGCCATCTGATCCGCGCCGGGCAGCGTTTTCCAATAGGCAAGCGCCGCTTCGAGCAGCGTGAACGTGCCAACAACATTGGTCTGAACAAACTCGGCGGGCCCGCGAATGGACCGGTCCAGATGACTTTCAGCGGCGAAATGCAGGATCGCGCGGGGTTTATGCTGGCTGAGTAGCGCGCCCATCGCAGCGCGGTCGCAGATATCCGCCCGCGCGAAAATATGCTTAGGGTTGCTTCGCACTGACTTGAGCGTCCCCAGATTCCCGGCGTAGGTCAGCTTGTCTACGTTGAGCACGGCTTCGCTTGCGACAGTCAGCCAATCGAGCACGAAATTAGCGCCGATAAATCCAGCTCCCCCCGTTACCAGAATCATAAAAGCCCTCTATAAGCCGATAGGTGCCCGGATGACGCAGCGCGATGTAGTAAGTCTCGCTACTTTTGCGCCCTGATGGTAGGCCCGCGCGATGAAGTATAAATCTGCGTCAAGTGTGGACGGCGAGATGGTTTTTTACGTCCGGCGGGTTTAGGGGTCGATCTGGGCAGGCGTTGTACTCAACCCAATATCGAGGTCCGCCCAATCACCGACTGTACCGTTCAATGCCGCGGCGTCAGCGCTTCGAACTCGGCAACCGCGCCCGCGTCGTCGCCAACGACCGCCGCCGGTGCCCCCAACCCCTGCTGCATCCGCCACAACGCCGCCTCCACCGCCGCCTGCGCTTCTTTCGCCAGCGCGCGCCTGTCGGCGCCCGGCGCGATCGCATCGCAGACGTAAAGATGTGCCGTCAGCGGCGTATCACGAAGCATGGCGTTCAGCGTGAACGCGAGTGTCAGGTCATCGATATAAGCCGGTGCTTCCGACTGCCGTCCGTTCGCGCCTTCGTACATCAGGCAGATCGGCCGCACCGGACAGGACGCCGACACAGCCGCCTGAAACAGGTTGGAGTGAAACGGCAGCAAGTCAGTACCAGGCGACGTCGTCCCTTCCGGAAACACGCACATGAGTTCGCCGCGCACAAGCCGTTCCGACAGCTCATGCATGATGTGTTTGGCATCGCTACGTTTTTCGCGTTGCAGGAAGATCGTGTCGAGTTGCTGCGCGAGCCAGCCGACCAGCGGC
>LGTG01000378.1 GCA_001190015.1 Candidatus Burkholderia crenata | reverse complement strand
ACTTCCCTCGGTTGGCCCGTCAGCCGGGTAACCGATCCGCACCGCCGTGTACGGACCCGTATGCACGGTGGTGTGGAAGGGGTCAGGCCGCGAGGCCTGCCCCTATCCCGATTACATTCGTGGCAAATCGCCGCATTTTGTGGGGATTTAGGCATCGCTGAAAACGTAATTTGTCATGGCCAACGTTTTCTGAAATGTGCCGAGCGACTGAATGCCGATGCCGAGTTCGAAATCATCGTCGGCCGCCCCTAGCGCGCCGAAAATAAGCAGCAAATGTTCATCGGTGGATGCATCAGCAACGCGTGGGGCACCTGTTTCCGGTAGTCGAGCAACGCTTCAATGTCCCGTTTCTCCAACCGGTCCTCGAACCAATCGGTGAATTCGGTCACGCGCGGATCGGCGTCTTCCGGCCACGCGCTGAAATCCGCCGTCCGCAGATTGTGTGTGATCTGTCCTTATCCCACGATCATTACGCCGTCGTCCCTTAGCGCCCGCAGCGCGCGGCCCACGCGGTAGTGGTGAGCCGGGTCGAGACGCGGTTGTATCGATAACTGCGCGACCGGAATTCCCGCGTCCGGGTACATCAGCAGCAACGGCACCCACGCGCCGTGGTCGAGACCGTGCTCAGTGATGGCCGAAGGAATGCCCGCTTGCGTCAACAGCGTTGCGGCTTGCTTGCCAAGACTCGGCGCACTCGGCGCGCGATACTGGATCTCGTAAAGGGCGCGCGGAAAGCCGTAGAAATCGTGGACGGTCTCCGGCTGTTCGGCAATGCTCGCTACCGGCGGCGCCGTGCCCCAGTGTGCGGAAAGCATGAGTATCGAACGCGGACGCTCGAAGCGCGTTGCGAACGAGGCGAACTCGACGGAAGGAATCGACGGGTCAATAGGCAGCATCGGCGCACCGTGGGATATGAAAACAGTCGGAAGGCGGGTCATGGCAGCAAATCTCGAAAAGAGGTGTTACCACGACTATAAAGAAGACTCGCGATGCGTTGATAAACAGCCGGCGAGGCAATGAATTGTGTCGCCGGTGTTGTTAATTATCCGAGTCTTTCACCCGGCCAAGCTGCCGCGATCGGGCTTCCGAGTGCGAACATGTCGATCACGCGGTCAACCGTCTGATCGACCATTTCATCGATAGAAGCAGGACGATGTTAGAATGCCGGCAGCGGCGGGAAAACGACACCGCCCATTTCGGTGACCGAGGTCATATTGCGAAGATGCGCGAGGTTGAACGGCGTTTTGCGCACCATCAACACCAGGCGGCGGCGCTCTTTCAGCACGACATCGACGGCGCGAGTGATCAGGTTGTCCGATAGCCCGAGCGCGATGCTCGCCCCGACATCGCGGACGTTATGCACCACGTTTGCGAGCGCGTGGACGGTGGTTTTATCGAGATCCAGTTCGTGCTGGATGTTCAGCCAGCACGAACTGGAAATGAGCAAATGCGTTTCTACGCTGCCGAGGCAGCGCAGCGTTTCCAGCAACCGGACACCGTAGATCGAACCCGTTGCGTTGCACCCGTGATGGCGACAATCAGCCGTCGCGGCACGGGCGCTGCGGGTAAAGAACGTGCGACGGACAATCTCAAACAGCTGCGAACAACTGTTGCAGCTCACCGGATTCGTACATTTCCATCATGATATCCGAGCCGCCGATGAACTCGCCGTTCACGTAAAGCTGCGGAATGGTCGGCCAGTTGGAGAATTCCTTGATACCCTGGCGAACGCCTTCGTCTTCGAGGACATTGACCGTCTTGATATCGGTCACGCCGCAAGCCTTCAGGACCTGGATGGCGCGGCCAGAGAAACCGCACATGGGGAACTGCGCGGTGCCCTTCATGAACAGCACGACCGGTGCTCCTTCGACGATTTGCTTGATGCGTTCTTGCGTATCCATGGTCTTTCCTGCGATGCGTTGTAATGCGGGGTTGATTTTGGGTAGAGCGGTGAGGGATGCGCTACTTCAAGCGAAATTTCACGCGCTAATAAGCTGAAATGATAGCGGATTTCAATCTGGGCGGCTGAAAGCGGTTGGGGCGGCTGGCGGCCCGTTTGCAGTCGCTTGACGAGTGCATCAGGCCGTGAAAAACCCTCCGCTGAAACGCTCGATACCAGCCAGGTCGCGCTTCGATCGTACGTCTGAAAAGCCGCGTGCCGTCAGCTGCGCGCGTACGTCTGCGGCCTGATCGCAGCCATGTTCGAGCCAGAGCGAGCCGCCCGTCGCCAGGAAAAACGGCGCAGTATGGATGATTGCGCGGATCGCGGCGAGCCCGTCGGCTTCATCGGTGAGTGCTGTGCGCGGTTCGAAGCGCAGATCGCCTTCGGACAAATGCGGATCGTTCTGCGCGATGTACGGCGGATTGCTCACGATCACTTCGAAGTGCAACGCGGAGTCAAGTGCATCCGTCCAGTTGCTTTCCAGCAGGGTGATCTTGCGCTCAGGGCTGAGCAACCGTGACGCATTTCGGGCTGCTACAGCCAGCGCTTCAGCCGATCGGTCGACGGCCCAGACCTGAGCATCATCGCGAGCAAAGGCAATTCCCACCGCGATCGCGCCGCTGCCCGTACCGAGATCGAGTACACGCGGCGCTTCGATTCCCGCCATCTGTTCAAGCGCAATTTCTACCAGCAGTTCCGTTTCCGGCCGCGGAATCAGCACATCCGGCGTGACCTCGAACTCAAGTCCGAAAAATTCCAGCGTTCCCACGAGTTGAGCGATCGGTTCGCCCGCCGCGCGTCGTTGTGCCAGCGCTTCGAAGTGCGCGACGCTTTCCTCGGCCAGTTCCTCGTCATCGCGCGTGATCAATTCGGTTCGCCGCCAGCCGAGTACGTATTCGAGCAGGATCCGCGTTTCGAGCGCAGGTAGCGCAAACGTACGCAACAACCTGGCAACCGTCGTCATTCCGAATCGCCCAGTGCCGCCAGCAACTCGGCCTGATGTTCGCTGACGAGCGCGGCGACAAGTTCGTCAATATCGCCATCCATGATCGCGTCGAGCTTATAGAGTGTCAGGTTGATCCGGTGATCGATCATCCGCCCCTGCGGAAAGTTATACGTGCGAATCCGTTCCGAGCGATCACCTGAGCCGATCAGGCTCTTGCGCGTGGCCGCTTCCTTCGCGTGCTGCTCGTGATACTGCTTGTCCATGATCCGCGCGGCGAGCACTTTCAGCGCGCGATCCTTGTTCTTGTGCTGCGAGCGGTCGTCCTGGCATTCCACGACGATTCCCGTCGGCAAATGCGTCACACGCACGGCCGAATCAGTCTTGTTGATGTGCTGGCCGCCGGCGCCGGATGCGCGAAACGTATCGATACGCAAGTCAGCCGGATTGATCACCACTTCGTCAATTTCATCGGCTTCGGGCATCACCGCCACCGTGCAAGCCGACGTGTGGATACGCCCTTGCGTTTCGGTCGCCGGCACCCGTTGCACCCGATGTCCGCCCGATTCGAACTTCAGCTTCGAGTACACGTTCAGGCCCGCGATCCGCACGGTCACTTCTTTATAACCGCCGAGATCGGAGACGCGTTCCGACATCATTTCGACTGTCCAGCGATTGCGCTCGGCGTATCGAAGATACATGCGCAGCAAGTCGCCCGCGAACAGTGCGGATTCGTCGCCGCCCGTGCCCGCCCGGATTTCGATGAAGATATTGCGGTCATCGTTGGGATCTTTTAGCAGCAACATGGCTTGCAGATCACGTTCGATGGCCGCCATCCGCTCGCGCGCCTCGCCAATTTCTTCTTCCGCGAAATCGCGCATGGACGGGTCGGAGAGCAGTTCCATGGCGGTGGTTTCGTCGTTCGACGCTTGCCGCCACAACGCGTATTGCTCCACGACCGGCCCGATTTCGGCGTTTTCCCGCGTGATCTTCCGATACTGATCCATATCGACGGTCACATCTTCGCGGCTCATCAGGTCATTGAGCTCGGCCAGCCGGGTAGTGAGCTGGTCGAGCTTGTTTTGCATGCTCGTTTTCATGGAAGGCTGTAGCGAAGCTCCGGAGAAGACTGCGATCAGGAACGCGACCGCAAAACGCGGCGCAACTGCAGAAGAGACGAAAAAGGGGCGCTAAGTTTCCGACGGATCGGATGGTTCGTTCGATCCGGACGGATGGCCGTGCTTGTAAAGGCCACCCATCAGGTCGATGAGCTGGTCGCGATTCTCGTGGCTGGCATGGCTGAGTGCATGCGTGGGACCGTGGATCAGCTTGTTGGTCAGCGACTGCGACAGCGCTTCGAGTACGGCCGCCGGGTCGTCGCCAAGCGCGAGCATTTTGCGGGCGCGTTCGACCTCCGCGCGGCGCAGTGCATCGGCTTGCGTGTGCATGTGGCGGATCACCGGCACCATGCTGCGTGCATCGTGCCATTGCATGAAGTTTTGCACACGGGTGTCGATGATCGATTCCGCCTGCGCCACCGCCGCCTGCCGGGATGCGCTGCCTTCTCGAACAATCGCGCCGAGGTCGTCGACGGTATAGAGGAATACGTCTTGCAGCTTGCCCACTTCGGGTTCGATGTCACGTGGCACGGCGAGATCGACCATGAAAATTGGCCGGTGGCGACGTGCCTTGACGGCCCGTTCGACCGCACCAAGCCAGATGATCGGCAACGTGGATGCCGTGCACGACACGATGATGTCGAACTCGTGCATGCGCGCCGGCAGTTCGGAGAGGGGAATGGAACGGCCGTTGAAGCGGTCGGCGAGCTTTTCGCCACGTTCGGCGGTGCGGTTCGCGACCACAAGTTCGCGCGGTTTTTGCGCGGCAAAGTGCGTCGCGCACAACTCGATCATTTCACCCGCGCCAATGAACAGCACGCGCTGGCCCGAAATGTTTTCGAAGATACGCTGAGCGAGACGCACGGCCGCCGTGGCCATGGAAACCAATTGCGCCCCAATTTCTGTCGTTGTGCGGACCTCCTTCGCCACAGCGAAGGTGCGCTGGAACAACTGGTTCAGATAGGTGCCGAGCGCGCCAGCTTCGGAGGCCGTGCGCACCGCATCCTTCATTTGGCCGACGATCTGCGTCTCGCCGAGCACCATGGAATCAAGACCCGAGGCGACGCGAAACGCATGCCGCACGGCTTCGGATTGCGGCAGCGCGTAGACGTGCGGCGCGAGTTCGGACACCGGCAGGTTGTGATACTTGGACAGCCACTGGATGGCGGCGTCGCGCGCGGCTTTGTTGTCGGTGGCGCAATACAGCTCGGTGCGATTGCACGTGGACAGGATCGCGGCCTCCGGCGCCGCTTTCCTCAGCGGCCCCAGCCACAGGTCTTTCAGCGCGCCGAGCGCTGGTTTGATCTGTTCGAGCGAAAACGCCACGCGTTCGCGCAACGCGACAGGCGCAGTGTGGTGGTTGATTCCGATCGCGAGGAGCTGCATGTTATGGGCTTGATCCGATGGCCTTGAGATACCTTGGAATTCAGCCTGATATTTGAGATACCTTGGAATTCAGCTTGGTACTATAATAGTATAGCCTTTAACGAATTTCTTCAGTCCCAGCCTGGAAACCTACGCCAGACAAGCCACCTGGAACGCCGTCCGCTTCAATCCGGTCCAGTTGGTAACCGTAGCCGCAGAGCGGCGTCAGCCGATAACCGTTGTCCGGGCGGAGATTCAACTTCGTGCGCAGACGGGACGCGTGGGTATCTAGCGTCCGCGACGCCATGTCGCTCCCACGCGGCCACACCACTTCCATGATGTGCGCCCGAGACACGGCGCGCGACAGGTTCGTGAAGAGCAGCCGGGCGAAGCGGAATTTCTTCGGCGTGAGCAAGACGTGCTAATCCGCGAAACTCACGCTTAATTCCGAAACATTGAACCGATATTCGCCGAAGTGCTCGACAACCGGCGTGCGAACCGCGCTTCGGCGAGCCAGCACTTTCACGCGGGCGGCCAGTTCAGTGCAGCGGACGGGTTTGGCGACGCAATCGTCGGCGCCGGCTTTCAGGCAAGCAACCATGTCGAACTCGCTCTGGCTTGCCGCGATCAACACAATGGGAAGCTGTGGCGCCAGTTGCCGCATGCGTTCGATGATTTCCGCGCCGATCATGTCGCGCGTTTCATTGGCGGCGATCAGCAGGTCGAATGTGTCCGTGCCTCATTCGATCCAGCAACACGGGAGCAGTGGGGAAGAAGTGGCAGAAATGGCCGTCCAGGACTAACGTCCGGCGGATGAGTGAGGCGTGCTGGACGTCCGCGTCAATAGTATGGTATGGCGATTCGCATGATTTCCGACGACGACGCGCGCGCTTAGGGCGGGCCAGCCGGCGTGGCGCTCGCTTGCCATCGCCATTCCAGCCCCCTAAACTCAATCGCTACGCTGCAAACGCCTTCCAGACCTTCTAGGTTTACGGAACCGAAAATGCTAGTTCACCGATCCGATTCAACCCATAGGTTTAGTCTTAATTCCGCTGGAATGCGCTGTTAATGGGGTGGCCCCGGGATCGTATTTCCCTGTTGGTGGTCGGGCTGGCCGCCGGATGGCTGCATCCGCTGCGGTGGTCGGTCTCAAGACCATTCGGCCGGCTATGGGCGGCGGGACTCGCGGGCATGGTGGCCGCGCTGGTCGCCGTGACCGTTACGGTAGGTCTGGCAGCGCGTCGCTGATTCTCCGTTGACCGCTGGTGATCTTATGGTTCGACGTAACAAAATTCTGCAGGTGACTCCATGAACGATCGACTGAACTCCCCCGATGGCCAGACTTTCGCCCTGCGTATCGAATTGCTACGCGGCGCCATGGCGCGTGAAGTGCTGGCCGCCGTGCTGGTACCGTCGTCGGACCCGCACATCTCCGAGTATTTGCCGGAGCACTGGCAGGGGCGGCAGTGGCTGTCAGGATTCACAGGCTCGGTCGGAACGCTGGTCGTGACGGCCGATTTCGCCGGCGTGTGGGTTGACAGCCGTTATTGGACCCAGGCCGAGGCGCAACTGGCCGGGACCGGTATCGCGTTAATGAAGACGATGGCCGGGCAGCAATCCGCACCGTACGTGGACTGGCTTGCCGAGAACGTGGCGGCCGGCGAGACGGTGGCAGTCGACGGCGCCGTGCTCGGCGTAGCGGCAGCGCGGGCGCTGAAAGATGCGCTGACGGAGCGCGGGATCGTGTTGCGCAAGGATCTGGACCTGCTCGATGCCGTCTGGCCGGAGCGGCCGGGTTTGCCATCGGAGAGTGTGTACGAACACGTTGCGCCCCAGGCGAGCGTCGCGCGTTCGGAGAAGCTGGCCGAAGTGCAGCGAGTCATGCGCGAGAAGGGCGCGCAGTGGCATTTCATCTCGACGCTCGACGATCTCGCGTGGCTGTTCAACCTGCGCGGCGCCGATGTCACCTATAACCCCGTGTTCGTTGCGCATGCGTTGATCGGACTGGATGACGCCGCATTGTTTGTCGGTGACGGCAAGATTTCTGCTGACCTGAAGGCGTCGTTGCTGAAAGAGAATGTGCGGGTTGAGCCGTATTCCAACGTCGCGAATGCTCTTGCTACGTTGCCGGCCGGTTCCACGCTGCTCATCGATCCGCGCCGGATCACACTCGGCTCGCTGGAAAAAGTGCCGGCTGAAGTGAAGGTCGTGGAAGCGGTGAACCCGTCGACGTTCGCCAAGTCGCGCAAGACCGCTGCCGACGCCGCACACATCCGCGCGACCATGGAACAGGACGGCGCAGCGCTGGCCGAATTTTTCGCGTGGTTCGAAGATGCGCTTGGACGCGAGACGATCACGGAACTCACCATCGACGAAAAACTGACGGCCGCGCGTGCCCGCTGGCCGGGTTTTGTGACGTTGAGCTTTGCGACCATCGCCGGCTTCAATGCGAACGGCGCGATGCCGCATTACCGCGCGACCGAAGCCTCGCGTTCGGTGATCGAAGGTAATGGCTTGCTACTGATCGATTCGGGCGGCCAATACCTGAGCGGTACGACCGATATCACGCGCGTGGTGCCTATCGGCACGATTACGGCTGAGCACAAACGCGATTTCACGATTGTGCTGAAGGGGACCATCGCGTTGTCGCGGGCGCATTTTCCGCGCGGCATTCGCTCACCCATGCTCGATGCCATCGCCCGTGCGCCTATCTGGGAAGCAGGTGCGGATTATGGCCACGGCACGGGGCATGGCGTCGGTTATTTCCTGAATGTGCACGAAGGCCCGCAGGTCATCTCACACTATGCGCCGGCCGAGCCGTACACGGCGATGGAAGACGGCATGATCACGTCGATTGAACCGGGGCTTTATCGGCCGGGGAAATGGGGTATCCGCATTGAAAACCTCGTGATGAACGAGCCAGCCGGCAAGACCGAATTCGGCGATTTCCTCAAGTTCGAAACGCTGACGCTGTGTCCTATCGACACACGCTGCATCGACCTGACCCTGCTGCGCGACGATGAACGCGCATGGCTCAACGACTATCACGCAACGGTTCTCGAACGCGTTTCGCCGCATGTGTCGGGCACGGCGAGAACGTGGCTCGAAAAACGCACGCAAGCAATCTGAACGGAAAGACAAACGGATGGCAATCAAGGCAGTGGTGTTCGATTTCGGCGGCGTGCTGATCGACTGGAATCCTGAGTATGTGTACAGTCTTCTGATTCCCGATGCCACCGAACGGCGCTGGTTCATGGACAACTTGGTCGTGTCGGACTGGGTGCTGCAGCAGGACTCGGGGCAAACCATCGCCGACGGCAATGCTGAACTGATCGCCAGGTTTCCCGAGCACGAAGCCCTGATTCGCGCGTTTTACGAGCGCTGGCAGGAAATGGTGGCGGGCGTGCTGGAAGACGGCGTGGCGCAGGTCGACAAGCTCGAAGCCGCGGACGTGCCGCTGTTCGGGCTTACCAACTGGTCCGCCGAAACCTTTCCCTGGGCGTGGGAGCGATTCCCGGTGCTGCAGCGGTTTCGCGAAGTGGTGGTGTCGGCCCCGTGCTGGCAGCCAAACCCGATCCGGCGATTTTCGCGCTGATGTGGACTGAAATTGAAAAACATCTTCCGGGCATTCAGCCGGAGGAAGTCGTTTTTATCGATGACAACGCGAAGAATAGGCGAATTCAACCGGTCGTTGCAACATCTCGAAATTTGGAGGTGTTAAATGGGGCGACCGCGGGGCTGGGGCTTGCAACAAACCGGGAAGCCGATGATGCCATCGCCGGGCAGGCCAGGTGTCAATCAGTTTGAGACGAAGCAAGCGTTCTATTTATTGCCGAGAGAATGGAAAGTGACGCTGCTGCGCTGGCCTGCAGCGTATCATAATCGTTGGGTCCGCGATGGTTTCGCGAAGCCGGCGGCATGCCGCCGATTGAATTGGTGCCTAGCTCGGGCCCATACCTATCATTCTCAGAACGTGAGGAGATTGCGTTGCTGTGG
>LGTG01000377.1 GCA_001190015.1 Candidatus Burkholderia crenata | reverse complement strand
TAACCTCAACTTCTCGAACCGCCCGGTGCGGACCCGCATAGCCGGGTGGTGTGGCAGGGGTATGGCCTTATGGTCATCCCTATGCCGATACGCCGTGACCATTGCGAGTGTGCGGCTGAGCGACACGGGCATCAGCCGCACAAAAGTCAGCGCCGCGATGAACGCGAACAGGTAGGGCCCGACCCGCCGTAACGTGAAGATCAAAAGCTCACTGGTGGTCGGATTGGCACGCCGCCCGAAGTGAACGTTGTAACGCGCGTGCAAGTACCGCTGGAAATAGACCATCAGGAAAGCGCAAACGCCCCAACCCGCCAGCATCAGGCAATAGTTGAGCAGCGTGTAGCCAAAACTCTCGCGGCTCTGGCCCGAGACAATGGTGAAAAGCTCATTGCCTGCGGCGTTCAGGCGGCCACCCCAATAATTAAGTGGCGTGCGGCCACGGCTGAAGTCGTCTCCTCCAGGCTCGACAGCCCCGACGCGGTCGCCCCGAGCAGCCCGGTTTCCGGCGTGATGGCGGCAACGACCGACGCCGCAGCCACCTCCGGCAGCACCGCCGCGCCGGAGCCGTCGGCCGCGGCGGATGAGTCGGCCGGTTGTGCAGCGGCCTGGACGTCCCGCTTGGCGTCGCGAAGCTTTTTCAACTGCGCGACCAGCGCCGTGCGTTCCCGGTCGTTGTCCAGAGTGGAGATGACCGTGTCGAGCGAGCGCGTCAGATCCGCGTCGCTGGCCGGGCTGGCCGTGGCGTCCGCCTTACCGGAAGCCGCCGCGGACGCTAAGCCCGGGCTTGGGTGCCGCCGGTTTTGTTGATGAGTTCCTGGAGCGACGGCAACGTGAGCGCCGGAGGGGTAGCGTTAGCGTTCAGGGAGAAAACAGAGAGCGCCGAGCTGACCAACGCGGCCAATACCAGCGCGACAGCAAGCGCCCGGATGCGGCTTGGTTTCATTTCATGGTGGTGCGCATACGCAAAAGAGGTAAAAGACCGCCAGTTTAGCCGCTGCGCCGAAATTATCTTTAGACAAAATGGTCACGCAGGTAACCAGATGTTAGCCCGGAGACCCCACAATCACGGCGTTGAAGCCCGTTGCACACTCCATGGCTCGAGCCGGCGGCCACCTATTTGTCCATATCCGTGCGTGCATTTCCAGGGTCCGGCGACATAGCGGCCGAACCACTCGATGCGCCACTCGACGAACTGCCTGAACTCGTTCCCGACGCTCCGCTCGCCACGCTTTGACCTGTGGTCGAGCTCGCGGACCAATCCAGCAACTTGCGGCCGGCAGCCGGCAGGCCTGCGCCAGTGTCGCTTGCGGCATTGACAATGGCCGCGTTTGTCGCGCTCGCCGCGCCGTCCAGATTCGCCCGTGTGGCTGCGGCCACACCGCGCTTGCCGACATATCCGGCAAGGTGCCCGCGGACTGCAGGTTTTGCTGCGCGGCCTGCTTGACCGAGTCGACCTGCTGGCCGACATAGTTCGCAGCCTGATCGAATTTCTGGCCGGCTTGGCCGTCTACTTTATTCAAAGCACCCGCGGCCTGCCCCGCCGCAGCGTCGTGCTTTTCGCACGCGGCGAATAGTCCGAGCGCAACCACAGCGCCGGCCAGCCGGTTCATCCCGTTCTCTTGCATCATCATCGTCCTGTTGGGCGAGCAATCTGCCGTCGCCCGATTGTCACCTTCGTCACATCCATCACATTCACCGCTTCAACGGCTCATTCGCTACCCATGATAACCGTGCGCGCCAGCCCGCTTCCTTTCAGCGCAGCGATGCTAGCCGTTCGGCCAGGTTTCAGGCGCGTTCCGGACAATTCGCAGCAACGCCACCGGTGCCACTACACGACATTCACAATCGGACCCGCTTTAAGACGCTTCTGATTCATTTCATCGACAACGTTTCTTAGAGCGGCCATCCCTGAATTCGATATTGAAGTTGTCGCCATGATCCTGATGAACTTGCTGGTTGCCCTCGTCGCCGGGCTGATCCTTTTCGAGCCATTCACGCGCACGCCAATGTCGCGTTCAGTGCGTTTTTCCGGCCATCGCAGCCGTGCCAGACGCGCCTTTGCGCAAGCGGGCGCGGCGCTGGTCGCCTCGATGGTCGTCGCCACCAGCAATCCTTCGCCACAGCAGATTTCGCCTGTGCTGGTATTCGGCAGCGCTGGGCATAGCGAGCATCTATTGGGCGTTGCGCGGCCGGCGCTTGCTGAAACCCGGCAAGATGT
The DNA here is from genome assembly GCA_001190015.1 of Candidatus Burkholderia crenata. Classification (GTDB taxonomy): domain Bacteria; phylum Pseudomonadota; class Gammaproteobacteria; order Burkholderiales; family Burkholderiaceae; genus Caballeronia; species Caballeronia crenata. Next base: position 2,231 of record LGTG01000377.1, on the reverse strand, counting down.
TCGCGGCACACCGGTAGGCGTATTGATCGGGCATGAGCCCTTCGCCGGGTCAACCACCCTGCACATACCCGCGCCTCTCACGATGCCCTTTCGTTTAGGAAGGGCATCGGCTTATTGGCAAAATCATCAGGATCTTTTAGTTCACCCGAAAATACTAAACATACGCGGCGGACGAATTGTAACGCCGTAAGATTGTAGCGTAAATCCTTGCGTCGCGTACGCGCCACATGCAGCGTCTACCCTTCCCTGCATCGCGGCCAGATCAGTACCTGGCAACAACGCTTTTCGACACGTAAATGCAGACGGGCAATCAGGACGGCGGCATCCTGAACATGTTCGGGTACGTCTTTGACAGGCAAAAAAAGGCGCCACATTGCCGTAGCGCCTTAAAAGTTCTAGCCATTCCGAGGGCCGCGCTAGAACCTGAAAGCTGGTTATCGATCGCAATTCGACGCACGCAACTCGCGCTTCCGAATTTCCGGAGTGCTTTCGAAACTGGGTTCTATTTTTTACGTTATGCGAAACCTAGTCAAGCGAAATTTCGAGGATTGAGCGACTATCTGACAGTAAGGTACGCTGGTTTGATGACAAAAACGGGTCCAGCAAATGCACGTTTTTCATTGCTGGTTAATACAATTCCGGTGAGCGGTGGCGTGCGTGCTCAGTCAGCTTCGACAAACGGCGTCTCCGGCCTTTCCAACGAAACCAAGTTCCGAAAAATAATGCATACCACTGAGAGCCGGCCTATAAGCCGGGAAAAGGAAAAAGGGCGTGATGGGGAAGAAGTCGTCGCGTTGTCGCGAGGCCTAGATGTGCTCCGGCGAATCGCCGCTGCCGACGCTCCGGTCAGCAATCGTGAACTAGCTGAATGGACGGGTATTCCCAAGCCGACCATCTCGCGGTTGACGGCGACTCTGGTGAGCGCCAATTTGCTGTTTCAATTACCCGACAGTGAGCGTTTCGTATTGACAGCTTCGGTCTTGGAGTTGAGCAACGGCTTCCTGCGCAACTTCGACATCCGGGCGCGGGCGCGGCCTTTTCTCATCGAACTGGCGGACCGGACCACACTAAGCGTTCATCTGGCCGTGCGCGACAGGCTGGACATGGTCGTCATTGATACCATCAGGCCACGCTCGGCCGTGCTCGTGTCGCGACTCGAAGTGGGCTCGCTGATGGATCTGGGACGCACGGCGGTCGGGCGCGCGTATCTGGCGGCGCTCGGCGAACCCGACCGGGCCGGTCTGCTCGACAGCCTGCGGACCGCTTCGGGCGACGACTGGCCCAATATCGACGGTAGCCTGAAGCCGGGTCTGGAAGACGCGGTACGCCGTGGTTTCGCGATCTCCACCGGCGAGTGGCATCAGGGGCTCAACGCCGTTGCAGCAGGCTTTGTAGGGCCGTCCGGGCAACGTTACGCGGTTAATTGCGGCGGCGCCGAATATCAGGCGCCGCGGGACGCGCTCCTGAACAAGGTCGCTCCAGCCTTGCTTGAATGCGTCGCGAAGATTACGCACGAGATCGGCGGAACACCGTCCGCGCGCCTGAGCGAGTAACACACCTGGCCTCGCGATGGGCGGCAAAACACCGGTCGCCGTGCGCCCGCATCCGCAACATCGGGACATTTCGCCGCCCATCGGTGCCCGTCGTTTCATTTTCCCGCGCATTGATTTCGTTTTGCCTTCCGTCCCCGGTGGGACTCGTAACATTCGTAATCGATCGAAAGAAAGATAGCTGGACTGCAACGAAGCGCGGGACGTAAATCCGAAGGCGTTACCGGCCGCGTCAGAAGCGTCCACGCGAACGTCTGCACGCCAATCCGCCAGCACCTCAAGACAGTTTCCAAGCCCACCGACTCACCGAGCCACTGAAACGATGGACGAACAAAAAAACACCCAGCACCACCGCCTTACTCCGACACCCGTTCGCCCGTATCCCAAGCCTCGACTCCTCCTGTCCGCCTCCCGGCCTCGCCGGCGGCGGCTTGTATGGATCGTCGTCGCGATCCTGATCGTGGCGGGGGCGAATTCAATCGGTCGGTGCAACGTTTCGAAATTTGGAGATGTTAAATTGGAGCGCCCGCGCGGCTGGGGCTCGCAACAAACCGGAAGGCCGATGATGCCATCGCCGGGCAGGCCAGGTGTCAATCAGTTTGAGAGAAGCAAACGTTTGGGGATGTATTGCGAGGGGGGGGGGGGGGGGGGGGGGGGGGGGGGGGGGGGGGGGAGGGGGGG
>LGTG01000376.1 GCA_001190015.1 Candidatus Burkholderia crenata | reverse complement strand
ATTTCGAGATGTTGCAACGACCGGTTGAATTCGCCCATAAGCGGATTATACGCTGCGGCATAAGGGCCAGGCTCCGGGCGCGCGGCGTCATGGCTGTCATTCGGACTGCTTGGGCTTGGCCGGCGCGATGATCATGACTGGCGGCGTGGTATCGGTGGGCACACCCTTGTAGTCGGGCGGGTTTTGCGGCGGCGTGCGGTGAGGCACGGTAGCGTCGGCACACGCGGACAGGATGAGGAAGCAGATAAACAAAGCGGCGAAACGCGGCATGGACGGCCCGGAAATGAAGTTCAGATACGAATACGAAGAATGAACGCAGAAGATATTAAACGATATTGAGGATTTGCGAGAGAACGAAAACACTCGGCGACTATGGCTGCAAGTGCCGTATGAATGGAACGGCGCCACAAATGGAAGGGTCGCGAGTTAAAATCGTGCCCCTTCATTTGTAAGGTGGTCGGAGCGAAAGGATCCGAACCTTCGACCCTCTGATCCCAAATCAGATCAGATGCGCTACCAGGCTTATGCTACGCCCCGACGACAGGGCCGGGACGATATCGTTTTACCGATACCCGCGCAATCGAAACTATCTGGCTTGAGTTAAGCCCGACGCCGTAGCACGTTCGCGGCCTTTGCCGGTCCAAATTGAAAACCGCGTAAGAACCGCGGGAAAACCTCGCGCACCACCAAAGGAGACATTCGATGAACCTCATTCTCTGGCGCCACGCCGAAGCAGAAGACCAGGCAGCGAGCGATCTCGTACGCCAACTAACGCCGCGCGGCGAGCAAGCTCAGGGAGCCGCGAAATGGCTGAAGAGCCGGCTAGACGACGATACGGTGTTTCTCGTCAGTCCGGCCACGCGCACGATCCAGACGATGGAAGCGTATGGCGACCGGTATCGCGTCGTGAAGGAACTGGCACCGGGTGCCAGCGCCCAGGCCGTGCTCGATGCGGCGCAATGGCCGCGCGGGATTACGGAGACAATCGTGGTAGTGGGACATCAGCCGACGCTCGGGCGCGTTGCAGCTTTGCTGATGACCGGCCACGAAGCCGAATGGACCCTGAAGAAAAGCGGTATCTGGTGGTTCCAGCAACGCTCCCGCGCCGGCGACGACCAGGTCGTGCTGCGCGCGATCACCAGTCCTGATTTTTACTGTAGTAAAAGACTGCAGCAAGAGACAAAACGCCCCCCAAGGCGGCAAAACTGTGGCTTTGCGGTGACGCTTCATTGAATCGTCATGCTCAGGCTATGCGAGCGTCATTCGGAATATTTACATTGGCTAACATTATTACGTCAGCCAAATCCACTTGGGGGTTGCCAATGCAGAAATCGACGACGCTCGCCCTATTGGGCACATCGGGGCACATCGAATGGACTGAGCGGGTCTGGTGGCTCGAACGTTAGCGAATTCCGCAGGCGCTTGCCGAGTGCGGCAGAGACCGTGGCGGGGTAACATCGGCTGCACGTATCGTGGGCGCATTCCGAAGCGCAGCGCCTTCGCTACCGCGTGTTCGCCGACGAGATGGGCGCACAACTGAAGGGCCCGGCGGGGGCCTGGACGTAGATGTATTCGATGCCTTTTGCGACCATTTGCTGGTCCGCGACCTGAACACATTGAAGGTGGTGGGAACGTATCGTGTGCTGCCTCCCCATCAGGCGACGCGAGCTGGACGCCTGTATGCCGAGAGCGAATTCGATGTGTCCCGCCTCGCGCATCTGCGCCCGAAGCTGGTGGAACTCGGACGCTCGTGCGTGCATACGGACTACCGCAGCCGTGGAGTGATCATGTCGTTGTAGGGCAGCCTGGCGGCGTACATGAAACAGAACGGCTATGAAACCATGCTGGGCTGCGCGAGCGTTGCGATGGCTGACGGTGGCCACTATGCCGCCGACCTGTATGAGGGGCTGGAGAAGGAAGCGCTGACGTCGCCGGAATATCGGACGTTTGCGCATACGCCGTTGCCGGTGCAGGAACTGCGAACGGGTGCCACGGTAACACCGCCGCCCTTGTTGAAGGGCTATTTGTGTCTGGGTGCGAAAATCTGCGGCGCGCCGGCGTGGGACCTCGATTTCAATACGGCTGACTTCCTGACCTTGCTGCGTATATCGGAGATAGCTGAGCGTTACGCGCGCCACTTCATGGCCGACTGAAGACGCCATCGAACAATAGAAAAGCGAAAGAGACACCGTGCGCCGGCAATAACGATTAAACCAACACCGCTGGCGCGACGAACTGCGATGCACTGTGACGCCGCATCAACAATGCGCGAAGGGTATCCTATTCAAGTGCAAGTATAAGTTCGAACTCCGTACTACTTTCTCATCGCGAGATAGGGAGCGAAGAGCGTGGCCTGCGCGAAGCCACGTCCCCTGCTGCGATTCTCAAACGCCCGTATAAACCACCCGATACGGCTTGCCGATCTTCTCCCACTCAGCCGCTTCCTGAACGAGGCTGTAGTCGGTAAGCGGATTGAGCGCCACCCAGTCGTTGGGCAAACGCACATCGAATCCGCCGTTGGCCAGAGCGACCTGAATGGCCGGAAGCCCGATATCCGCCCGCCGCCGGCAAAGCAGCGCCGCAAGGCGGAGACAGAACAGCAGGGTCCAGTCGACATCACGAGCCTGCGAAAGCTTGCCCAACTTCCCGACATGCCCAAGCACCAGGCCGGCTAACCGGGCCTGATCGGTCCTCGAGAACCCGGGCATATCTGCATGATGCGCGATATACGCAGAATGCTTGTGATAAGCGCTATGCGAGATGGACAGTCCGATCTCGTGTAATGCAGCCGCCCACCCCAGGAACATTTGATTTTCAATCCGCCGTTCGGCATCGACATCCCGGGCTTCCAGCTGTTCATAGAAGCTGATTGCCAGCCCGGCAATACGGTCCGACTGCTCGCCGTCCACCGAATAGCGCCGCTTGAAGCCTTCCACCGTCACCGTGCGCATGTCCTGGTGTTGCGTACGTCCCAACAGGTCATAAAGCACGCCCAGCCGCAATGCGCCATCGGTGGTATCGACGTATTCAATGCCCAGTTCCTCGAACACGCCGAGCATGATCGACAAGCCGCCCGCAAGCACCGGAGTCCGATCTGCCTTCAGAGCGATCAGCTTCAGCCGGTTTACGTTCTCAGCCTTGATCAGCGCTCTCTTCAGCCACTCAAGCCCGCCGCGCGAAATGCCATGAGTAATGCCGGGGTCGTTGAAACCGTTTGCTTCGATCAGCTCGGCTAGCGCTCGCGCCGTACCCGACGACCCAATTACCTGATCCCAGCCCGTCTTTTTGTATTCGCTCGAGATAATCTCGATTTCACGCTTGGCGGCGAGTTCGGCTTGCCGCATTGAATACTCATCGACATTACCTGCGGCAAAAAACTGCCGGCTATGACTCACGCAGCCTATATACAGACTCTCCATGTGAATGGGCGTATAGTGCGAGCCGATAATAAATTCCGTCGATCCTCCGCCGATATCCACCACCAGCCGTTTTCCTGCGCTGGCCGGGACCGAATGTGCCGCGCCCGCATAAATCAGGCGTGCTTCTTCCCGCCCGGCAATCACTTCAATGGGAAAGCCGAGTGCGTTCTGTGCTTCAGCGAGGAACTCGTCGGCGTTTTTAGCCACGCGCAACGTGTTGGTCGCGACCGCGCGTACGTGATCAGGATGAAAGTCCCGCAGCCGTTCGCCAAACCGCTTCAATGCGTCCCAACCACGCAGTTGAGAAGCGCGGTCGAGAAATTTGTCCCGTGACAAACCCGCCGCAAGCCGCACGGGTTCACGCAGCACGTCGACCTGATAGATCGGGCTGCCGGAACGCGTCTTCTCTACACGTCCGACGATCAGCCTGAAGCTGTTCGATCCGAGATCTACGGCTGCCAAAAGATGAGGGGGGTTGACCATCGATTTTCCAGGTTCCGTAGGGTTGTGCCCGCTAGTGCCTTACAGCTCCAAGCGGTGCGGGCAACAATTTGAACACGCCGAGCCGCAGCAGCTTTAAATCCAAGCGGATGACTGTGCTGGTCTGGCAAATAATCCAATGCAGCAAAAGGCGCCGATGATTCGATTAAAGAAAAGGGAAAAGGGCAAATCTCGCCAGAGTCAATCTTACCGGAGGCCTGCGTTAGATTTATGACACTATGATTTCAAAAAAACGTCATCATATTGTGGTGCATTCCGAGCGATCCTTGGACATTACGTTTTTTTGACTGCCAATACTATCGATGTCCTTACGCTATCCTCTTCTCAATCGCGAACTGGGCATTCTGGGTTTTAACGAACGTGTATTGTCGCAAGCCGCCGATATGGCCGTTCCGCTGCTCGAACGGCTTCGCTTCATCTGTACTACTAGCAGCAACCTGGACGAATTTTTTGAAGTCCGCATGGCCGGCATGCAGGAACAAATGCGCGACAACCCAGGCTCGCTCTCGCCCGATGGCATGTCGCTGCAACATGTGTACGACCTCGTGGTCGAACGCGCGCATCGGCTGGTCCATCAGCAATACGCCATGCTTCAGAACACCGTGTTTCCCGCGCTGGAAAGCGAAAGAATCTACTTTCACGGCGTGGAATCGTGGAGCGAAGCGCAGACAGATTGGGCCCGCGATTATTTTCAGAACGAGTTGCGGCCGGTGCTGACGCCAATCGGCCTTGATCCCGCGCATCCCTTTCCGCGCGTGCTGAACAAGAGCCTGAACTTCGTGGTCGAGCTGGAAGGCAAGGACGCGTTCGGCCGCCAGGCGATGATGGGCATTGTGCAGGCACCGCGTGCGCTGCCGCGGCTCGTGCGCATGCCCGAGGCGCTGTCGGGCTATCCGCATGGCTTTGTGCTGCTGAGCTCGCTGATGCAGCGTTTTGTCGACGCGCTGTTTCCGCATCTGGTCGTGCGCAGTTGCAACCAGTTCCGCATCACCCGCAACAGCGAATTGTTCGTCGATGAAGACGAAATCACCAACTTGCGCGTAGCGCTGCAGGGCGAACTGCCCGCGCGGCACCTGGGTAACGCGGTGCGCCTGGAAGTATCGGCGGAGACGCCACCGCACATGATCCGGCGCCTGCTTGACGAGAGCGAACTGAACGACCGCGATTGTTATCGCGTGAACGGGCCGGTCAATCTCGTGCGCCTGATGCAGTTGCCCGAGATGGTCGACCGGCCGGACCTGAAGTTCGTGCCGCATATTCCGGCGGTGCCGAAGGCTATTGCTGCTGCATCGAATATGTTCGATGCCATCGATCAGGGCGACATCCTCCTGCACCATCCGTACGAGAGTTTTCAACCGGTGCTCGAGTTGCTGCTGCAGGCAGCCAAGGAACCGCAGGTGGTCGCGATCAAGCAAACAATCTATCGGACCGGCACCGACTCGCCGCTGATGGACGCGCTGATGCAAGCCGCCCGCAACGGCAAGGAAGTCATCGTGATGGTGGAGCTGCTCGCGCGCTTCGACGAAGAGACGAATATCAACTGGGCGTCGCAGCTCGAAGCCGTCGGCGCTCACGTGGTGTACGGCGTAGTTGGCCATAAATGCCACGCGAAGATGATGCTGATCGTGCGGCGGGTTTCAAAGAACGGCAAGATGATGCTCAGGCGTTATGTGCATCTGGGCACGGGTAACTATCACCCGCGTACCGCGCGGCTTTATACCGATTTCGCGGTGATGACGTCGAATCAGCAAGTCTGTGAAGACGTACATCACGTGTTTCAGCAACTCACCGGTATTGGTGGTGCGCTGCGCCTGCATCAGCTCTGGCAAGCACCTTTTACACTGTACCCGAATCTGATCGAAGCCATTCGTGCTGAAGCCGACAATGCGCGGGCGGGAAAGAAAGCGCGAATTGTCGCCAAGATGAATGCGTTGCTCGAACCGACCGTTATCATCGCGTTGTATGAGGCGTCGCAGGCGGGCGTGAAAATCGACCTGATCGTGCGTGGCGTCTGCGCGTTGAAACCCGGCGTGGAAGACCTGTCCGAGAACATCACGGTGCGCTCCATCGTCGGGCGTTTTCTCGAACATCACCGCATCTTTTATTTTTATGCGGGCGGAGAAGAGAAGGTGTACTTGTCGAGCGCGGACTGGATGGACCGCAACTTCTTCCGGCGCGTGGAAGTGGCGTTTCCGGTGAATGACCGGCATCTGAAACGGCGCGTGATTGCCGAAGGACTGTCAGTGTTCCTCGGTGATAACCGGTCGGCATGGCTCATGCAAAACGACGGGCATTACAAGCGGCAGCGCCCTGGCAAATCGATGCGCAATGCGCAACTGGGTCTGCTCGCGAAGTTCTGCTCTTGATGTCTCGACGGCTTGAGCTTAGGTTCAAGCAGTCATTGCAACACCATCATTTAGGTTGCGAAGGCGAATTCAACCGGTCGTTGCAACGGCGGCGGCACTGGTCGACGTCGATGCGATCGTGATCGATGGGGAACTGGATCGCCAGTTATTGCGGGAAGTGTTGACCCGGACCAATACCGCGCTCGATGCATTCGACTGGCAGGGGATGGTGCGGCCCAGACTGGTGGAAGGCGAGATTGGCGCCGACGCTCGGGCGATGGGTGGCGCAATCCTTCCGTTGTACGCGCACTTCGCGCCCCGGCATGTGTTGTTCCTGAATCGGGGTTGAATGCGTGATTGGCGCCTGATCCCTGGCGCTTCAGGTCCTTAGTCGCGGCTCACTTCAATCAGCGTTTTCAGCCTGGCACGTTCTTCCGCGACACCTTGCTGCGTTTGCGGCCAGTCGAGGATAACGCCGCTGTTCATGGCTTCGCGCGTGAGGGTAGCGTAACACGATTTGCTGATCTTGTCTTCTTTCATCGATTCGCTCAGTTCGTGCTTGATGCCCTGCGGCAGTTGCGGATAAGCCTCGGAGAGAGATGCGTACTGGCGCGCGTCGATCTCGCCCGATTCCTTGTTGATCGCCCACGAGGCGACGAGCACAATCGCCACGAACGGGACCAGGGTGTATCGCAGGAAAAATTGGATTGGCTTCATGCTTGCGACTGATCCGTCAGTGGGTATTGTATTGTAGAGTGTGGCGGTTTTTGCCTGCCTTGCTCCTCCGGCGAACAAAATGAAAAGGGCTGTTCCAACGAAGCCTGGAACAGCCTTTTTGCCTGACCCGAACGCTCAGACGCAAATCGAGTCTCACGTGTATCAGGTCCGGCGGCGCGCGACCAGTCCCCAAATGAACAGCAGGACAATAGCGCCGACCACCGAGGCAATCCACCCCGCAGCCTGCCCTTCGTGATACCAGTCGAGCGCACGGCCGACATAACCTGCCACCAGCGAGCCGGCAATGCCAAGCAGGATCGTCATGATCCAGCCCATGCTGTCGTCGCCCGGCTTGATGATTTGCGCAATCAGGCCAATGATATCGCCGACAATAATGGTACCGATAAGTGAAAGCATAACGATTCCTCCGTAGTGTTGGCGAAACGCCCGGATAACCGAGCGCACGCCAGCGCACATATGCGTGCAACACGCCTGCAACAAAAACGGCAGGCGGCGTGCAATGTGCCCGTCGAGTAGACCGATCGGCCAGCGTGTGGGCATTTTCGACGATGCCGCTGCTTCTTGCAGGTTAAAATTCGTCGCTTATGCACGGTGCAACACCCTCGTGCTCCCACAGTGTTTCATGCAACTCGAGCTTCTTATTTCCATAGCCGATTCAGCCCCCGATCCCCATACCGACGAAGACACCACACTCTACGAAGACCGCCTCTGGCGCGACGACGGCTGGACGACCGCACGGGTGATCAAGAACGAGGATGACGACGGCTGGGCGGTCGAGATGATCAAGGATGGCGAAGCCGAACCGGCGCTCACCGGCCCCTGGACCATGGGACGCGATAAGAAGAACCCCAAGCCGCTCGATTCGAACGCGTTCTGCATGCTGGTCAAGACAGCGTCAGAGGTATTGCGCCGGCATGAGCAACAGGGCTACGCAATGCTTCACAAGGGTTTTACGGTTCGCGCGGACAGCGAGGATGTGACGGTGTCGCTTGATATCGTCCCTGATGAGGGCGATCCCTACGCAGACCTGAAGGCGCTCGACTCGTTCGGCGCGCTAGCTTGCCCACGTGCGGGTGTCCGCGGGATTCAAGCTCAGCAAGACCAACGCGCAGGCCTGGGTGGACAACGACTTTCGCAAGCCCGACTGATCAAGGACAGGTTCAATAAACGCCGGCTACGCCTTCCGGCCGGTGTTTGAAGCGGCGGTGCACCCAGTAGTATTGTTCCGGAAAACGCACTATTTGCGATTCCAGGAATTCGTTCATCCGGCGCGCGTCGGTTTCATCGCTTTCCGAGGGGAAGTCGGCGAGCGGTTCGAAGATCGTCATCTTGTAGCCCTTGTAATCGGGCAGCACTTCGGTAACGAACGGCACCACGCGCGCGCCTCCAAGCCGCGCAAGCCGGGACACCGACGTGAGCGTACAGGCCGGCACGCCGAAAAACGGCACGAATACCGAGTTTTCAATGCCATGGTCCATATCGGCGGCCAGCATCACCGAACCGCCCTTGCGCAGCAGCTTCAGGATGCGGCGGGCGCTGCCCGCGCGCATCACCATGTCGGCGCCGAAACGGCCACGTTGTTCGACGGCGAGCGTGTTGAGCCGTTTGCTGGACATCGGCGTATAAAGCGCGGTGATGGGCAGCTTCATGGAGTACAGCATGCAGCCCACTTCAATGGCGACAAAGTGGAAACCCATAAAAATGGTGGGCGGTGAGTTTTCGTCGTCGAGATCGATACGGCTTTCAAGCTGCACGAGTTTTTCGATAGCGCGGGCCGAACCAAACCACTGCACGCCGCGTTCCACATAACTGCGCACGACGTGACGAAAATGTGAACGTCCGAGCAACTCATATTCGGCGTCGGTCTTGCCGGGAAAGCACAATTGCAGGTTCACTTGCACAATATGTTTTCGACGGCTCGGAATGAAATAAAGCAACGCGCCAAGGCCGCTGCCGAACCGTGCGACCAAGCCGTAGGGCAGGCGAGCGAGCGCGCGGAGCAGCGCCACGACGAGCGCGAAACCGATGTTGTTCAAACTTGCCCCTTGAACGGGCGGCGAAATGCGTATGACGAGCGCCGGGTGAATTTAAACTTCAACGATCGGCATGCGGCCGGATGTTGAAGAGGAGTAACGGCGAGCATTCGACGTCGCTGGAATCTTGGGCGTCGCGGACAATTCGCCAACTTGAGGCAAAGTCAAAGTCGAAAGTGTCGTAATGATCGCACACACGGCCTCTGGCATACAGCTTAGGTTCAAGCAGTCGTTGCAGCACTATCATTTAGGCTGCGAATATTAACTCTTCAAACGCCTCG
>LGTG01000375.1 GCA_001190015.1 Candidatus Burkholderia crenata | reverse complement strand
GACTGGAAGGGCAAGCGACGCCACCGATACACATGAGTCGAGCACGGATCCGGATGCACGTCTGTTCAAAAAGAGCAAAAAGAGTCCAGCCATCCTGTGCTACCAGGGACACATCCTGATGGAGAACCGCTCGGGGCTGGTGGTCGGCGCCGTGGTCAGTCATGCAGACGGATTCGCGGAGCGCGCGAGCTCCAGCTCCGCGGTCGCCCCATTTAACACCTCCAAATTTCGAGATGTTGCATGCAACGACCGGTTGAATTCGCCCTTCGACAGCAAGCATGCGCTGCTGGACGCATTGGTGGCGCGCGAGACCATGGCGGACAAGATCGTTGATTCGGTGAAGCGCGAGACACCCGCATCGCCTGGCGAGAGAATTCGCGAAATCGTACGTGCCGTGACGGCCGCGTACGGCGGGCGGAATCGCGTTCACCGGTTGCTGATGGAACATGCGTCGATCAGCACACCCGGCGGACGCCTGGCGCCGTTGTACGCGCAACTGATTGAACTTTGCACCGCCGACGGGGTAGCGGCTCCGGGCGGCGACACGCGCAAACTCACCTCGGCGGAAGGCTTTGTTTTGACCTACGCCATTGCAGGGCGTGCTGCGCGCGCTGACTTCCAGCACCGATGCGCCTCCATTGCAGGAGGTGGAAGACGCGTTGGTACAGTTGGTGATCGGATTTATGGCCTGCCCCGCTCCGATCCCCGCAACCGGCTGATCGCTGTCGCTTTCCGCGCGTAAATGACCGCAACGGCGTGACTACAACGGCGAGTTGTTGACGCTTTCGGCGTCCCCATCGAATGGTGGAAGCTTCGCGGAGTCTGGCAGCGCAAGTTCGAAGTTCAGTGGATCCCGACATATTTCTTGTCATTCTCCGATATCCCCTCTTGAAATTACCGATCGGTGTGCCATATACTTGGACTTGGCACTCACCGCATGAGAGCGCTAACAGTTTTCCGGCCGGTGAGTTTTAGCTCACTGAACGGGTTTCCCGCGTTTTTACAGTTAAGAGAGGAGTGTGTATGAACCTTCGTCCTTTGCACGATCGTGTCATCGTCAAGCGTCTGGATCAGGAAACCAAGACTGCCTCGGGCCTCATCATCCCCGACGCTGCGGCTGAAAAGCCGGATCAAGGCGAAATCCTGGCCGTCGGCCCGGGCAAGCGCGATGACAAGGGTACGCAAAACGCCCTCGACGTCAAAGTGGGCGACCGAGTGCTGTTCGGTAAATACGCTGGTCAGACCGTCAAGGTCGACGGCAATGAACTGCTCGTGATGCGCGAAGAAGACATTATGGCCGTCCTGGTCAAGTAAATCCCTTTAAGTCCATCC
>LGTG01000374.1 GCA_001190015.1 Candidatus Burkholderia crenata | reverse complement strand
TTTGCACCGCCGCTAACACCTTGTCCATGTCGCATTTTCGCCGCAACCTGGCCGGCGGTTTCGTCTGGCATCGCACTAGCGTGGATATGTGCAATGCGCCATTCCCCACGTTCGTGGACCATCACGTAGGTGCTGAACACCATGATGGGCGAACTGCCCGGTCGACCGGCTGATGCGCTTCGGCGATGGCGTAGACCACAGTGCCGAGACTATCGTAGACGCGGATATCGAGTGGTTCGACCGTGACCGGCCGGTTTTCCAGTTGCGCCAAGGCCCGCGCGAATGCTGTCCAGGCCCCTCAGGTGCGAACTGTCCGCACAGATGTGGCGAGTTCCTCGTCGATCCAGAGCGCCATGACGCTGTCGATATTGCCCTCCGCGACAGCCTGGTAGTGGGCGTTGAGGGTATCGGCGGCGGTTTCGAAGAGGCGGACAAAACGTGGCATGGCTAGTGGGTCTCTAACGGTCGATGCATGGCGCCCGATGTTGTCACAAGCGCCATGGTTCGGTCAAGCCGGCTCAATCAGCATGAGCCACGGCGCCGAAGCCGCTTCAGCCAAACCCGCTTTAATGGCGCTGCATCGTCAACATGCCGCGCAAATCGCCGAAAACCTGCTCGGCGCCGAGTTCGCGCAAACAGTTCAAATGACCCAGCGGACACTCGCGGGCAAAGCACGGACTGCATTCGAGGTGCAGCCATTGTACCTTTGCGAGATCGGAGAGGGGCGGTGTGTGGCGCGGGTCGGTCGAGCCGAACACGGCCACCAGCGGGCGACGCAGCGCGGCGGCCATATGCATCATGCCGGAATCGTTGGTGACCACGGCGCTGGCGCGCGAGATCAGCGCGCAGGCTTCGCCCAGGGACGTTTGCCCGCACAGGTTGCGCACATTCGGCGCGCGATCGGCAATGGCCTGCGCGATCGGCGAATCTTTCGGCGACCCAAGCGTGACAATCCGCGCATACGGGAACGATTGCGCGATGAACTGCGCGAGCGCCGCGAAATGCTCGGGCGGCCAGCGTTTCGCCGGACCATATTCCGCACCCGGACAAAACACCACGAGCGGCGCGCGCGTATCCAGATTAAAGCGGGTGGAGACGCGCGCCGCTTCGTTCAGGTCGGCATCGAGCCGCGGTACCGGCATGGGAACCGTCGCGTTTTCCCGCAGCCACGGCAGCTTCGCGCCCGTCGCGTAGGCGAGGGCGGCGTACTGGCCCACCATGGGCGGGCGTTGACCCTTGGCCGGATTTGCGTGCCGCACGTTGAGCAGGCCATAACGGCTTTCGCCGGTATAGCCAACCCGCAGGTTGACCCCTGCCATCCACGGAATTAGCGCTGATTTGAACGAGTTCGGCAGCACGTACGCGGCGTCGTAACCCACGTCGCGCAAATCGCTCGCCAGTTGCCAGCGACGCAGCATTTGCAGCTTGCCGTGGGCAAGATCGGTGGCGTAGACGTCATGGATCTCGGGCATGCGTTCCAGTACGGGCGCGACCCAGGCGGGCGCGACAGCATCGATGACAATGCGCGGATGCAACTTCTTCAGCAGCGAAAACAGCGGCTGCGCCATCAATGCATCACCAATCCAGTTCGGTGCGATAACCAACGCGCGACGCATCTATGTAAGTTCCAGTCTCAAAAATAACGCAGCTCACGCCATATAACGCAGCTCACGCCATGCAGGCGGGCGCGTTGTTGCTATGGGGGAGCGCGCCCGGCACCCGGCAATGTCCGGCGTCGATGCGCGACGTGTTGTGCTGTCAATGCACCGAGCGCGGCCGGAGCGTGGTGTTCAACGGAATCGGCTGCAGTGCAGCATCGGCTGGTTGAGGCACAACATGGCTAGTAGCCGCGGAAAAAAGCGGGCGGTGTAGTTCAGGCCGCCCGCCGCTTTCTTCGCGAAGACGAAGATTCAATGACCCTTGATCGTTTCGCCGTCTTTCAGCTTGTAGCGCGTGCCGCAATACGGGCAACGCGCTTCGCCGTGGGTAATGTCGAGGAAAACGCGCGGATGCGTGCTCCAGCGCGGTATGTTGGGGTTCGGGCAAAACGCCGGCAGATCTTTCGCCGACAACTGGACCAGCGGCATTTCCTTCAGTTCGCTCATGAGGAATCTCGTTCGTTCTAGTCTGGGGACGCAGCGAGCCTGGTTTTTCGAGTCCGGTTCAGACACGAAGCCCCGGAAAACCCGGCTCACCGCCGCACGTCATGCGTTGGATTGCACCTTAAGATACCTAAGCTCCTCGGTTACTTAACCTGCGCAAGCCAACCGGCGTACTTTTCGTTCTTGCCGCTCACGATATCGAAGAATGCGCTTTGCAGCTTCTCGGTGATCGGGCCACGCTTACCTTCGCCAATGGATCGATTGTCCAGCTCGCGGATCGGCGTGACTTCAGCGGCCGTGCCGGTGAAAAACGCTTCGTCGCAGGTGTAAACCTCGTCGCGGGTGATGCGCTTTTCGATCACTGGAATGCCGAAGTCGCGTGCGAGCGTGATAACCGTGTCGCGCGTGATGCCGTCCAGGCACGAAGCCAGGTCCGGCGTGTGCAGCTTGCCGTTGTTCACCAGGAAGAAGTTTTCGCCGGAACCTTCGGACACGTAGCCGTCCACGTCGAGCAGCAGCGCTTCGTCGTAACCGTCGGTGATGGCTTCCTGGTTCGCCAGGATAGAGTTCACGTACCAGCCCGACGCCTTGGCGCGGACCATGGAGACATTCACGTGATGGCGCGTGAACGACGACGTCTTCACGCGGCTGCCCTTCGTAATGCCGTCATCGCCGAGATATGCGCCCCACGGCCACGCGGCGATCGCGACGTGAATGGTGTTGCCTTTCGCCGATACCCCCAGCTTCTCCGATCCCACCCAGATGATCGGGCGGATATAGCAGGATTCCAGCTTGTTCACGCCGACCACTTCGAGCTGCGCGGCTTCGAGCGTTGCGTGGTCGAACGGCACTTCCATCTGGAAGATCTTGGCGGAATTGAGCAGGCGCTTGGTGTGGTCTTTCAAACGGAAGATCGAGGTGCCGTTGCCGGTCTTGTAGGCGCGCACGCCTTCAAAAACGCCCATGCCGTAGTGCAGCGTGTGGGTGAGCACGTGGATGTTGGCGTCGCGCCAGTCGATCAGCTTGCCATCCATCCAGATCTTGCCGTCGCGGTCGGCCATTGACATACGATTCTCCTGGCGAGTTGTGTGCAGATATTGAGTGGGCCGCCGGATTGCGCCAGCGTATCTCGCTAGCTTGGTTGCCAGCTTTCCTGCCCGCGTCTTTCGCCCGCTTAACCGGCATGACGATGACAACGGGCCTTCTGCGCCTTGTTCCCAAGCCGTTGCGCTTGTTTGAAGACAGCGCGCGAGGCACAGGATTCCAGCGCAAAACCGGCAAACGGCCGGGCGGTAGAGTCGAGATGTGACGCGGTGGCGGTAGGCTAGGTTTGTCTGTTGCCGCCTCTTTCGTCTGGCGGTGCCCGAATAACCTCACCATGGCTCCGTCTTCATACCCCGCTTATCGAACTCGTCGTGCAGATCTTCCGCAACGGGCTCTCGGACGAGACATCATGCCTTCGTATACGGCAAGGCACTACCAAGGCCCCTGTAGACGAACGAGACCGAAGTGCCCGTAGAGGTGCGAGGATGGATAGCTCCCGCTCCTGCGATGCCTGACCTTGTGCCTTGATACGTAGCCACCGGCGCAACCGCGTGGAAGCGTAGCTGTCGAGCGCCCGATACGCACGACTGATCGGTTCTACCTTGAAGTAGTTCGCCCAGCCGCGTAGCGTGCGATTCAACTTGCCTACTAATTCCGTGGTATCGAGCCACGTCATCGAAACAGCGGTTAGCGCATGGACCTTCTCAACCATACGCCGGATACTCTTCTTCGACGGACGCATGCCCATACGGGCCTGGCCAGTCGTTGCTGAGTACATCCGCCCAAAGGTGTAACCCAGGAAGTCGAATTCCCCTTCCGGAACCTTGCAGATTTGCGTTTTATCCTCGTTGACCGTCAGCTTCAGTTTGCCCATGATCTCGCGCAGTCGCGACAGGGCTTTTTCAGCTTTGCATCGCTTGCACAGGATCACCAGATCGTCCGCGTAGGTCACGATTCGACTGCCAAGACTTCGCTCAAGCCCAAGCGTCTTCAATGCCAACACAAACCGGCGCATGTAAATATTCGCCAACAGTGGTGAGATGGGTGAGCCTTGCGGAATGCTTCGCCTGCTGTCTTTGGCTTCGGTCGTACGCGTCTTCCGGCCTCGGTAATCGGTTTCTTCAACGGAGCACTCCAACCACATCTTGATCAGATGTAGCACGCGCCGATCAGCGATGCGCCGCGCAAGCGACAACATCAATTCGGCGTGGGGAATGCTTCCGAAGTAGTCCGCCAGGTCGGCGTCAACAACGTCCGTTTGCCCTCTATGCAACCGCTCCTCCACCTCGATCAGCGCTTGCTGGGCATTGCGGCCCGGGCGGTAAGCGTACTGCTCTGGTGGAAGGTCCGCTTCGAAGATCGGTTCGAGCACCAGCATCGCTGCTGTCATGCACACCCGATCTCGCAAGGTCGAGATGTCCAGCGGCCTTAGCTTGCCATTGGCCTTCGGGATAAACACTCTTCTGATAGGGTCCGGCCGGTAATTCTCCCGCCTGAGTGCAAGCGCCAGTCCGCCGAGCCACTTCTGCACCCCATACGCTTCGACCTCCGCGAAGTCTTGCCGATCGACACCCGGCGCGCCCCTGTTCGAGCGGCACTGGGCGTACGCGTGCGCCAGCACATCCTCGCGATAGATCTTGTCGTACAGCGCGTAGAAGCGATGCCCGGTTTCTGCCTTCGCTTTCGCGTGTAACGTCATCTGCAGCCCCTGAACACGAATCGGAGTTGATAGGTTGCCCAATCTCCAAGTCCTCACTACGTATTGCGTCTGTCTTGAACTGAGGCCCCTTTCCGCCACCAGCATTACACCGGCTTCAACGGTAATACGGGCCTCTCCGTCACCCCAAGGCGCTCGGCCTGTCCCTCGCGGGCGTCCGGTTGGTCATCCCTGACCACGCTAAGGGGCTTCCCGTGTTGCGTGCGCTTCCCTTATGTGCATGCTGTCGCTACTACCCCGGCGCAGCGACTGGGCGTCCTGCCTGCTCGCCCAGCCGTATCAGCCTTCCCTGATATGGCAGTCAGGTCGGCCTGCGCATCGTCCTTTTCGAGGCTTGCTCGGCGTTCACTCGCGTTACGGCCTGCACACTCGGGCTGTCACCGTATTTCGTGACCCGCTTCACCGAAGGCTTCAACCGCTTCGTTACCTCTACGATTGCTCCAGTTGCTTTCCGGCTGGAGCGGTTGCCGGGCGGGGCTTACACCCGCTGGGAAAAGCGCTGCCTTTGCACGGCGCACGCCAAAGGCTGTAATTTTAGCGTCTTTTCGATTAAAAAATGGGCGCTGCGGCCATTTGGCGCCTTTCACGACGCTATAATTCACCTTTCGCCGTTACGCGATGTGCTTAGGGTGCAGTCAAAGTTCGAAAGTAAACCGTGAGGAACGCCTGAAAGCCCGCCATGCGGATCGGTTGGCGGCGAATTCAACCGGTCGTTGCAACATCTCGAAATTTGGAGGTGTTAAATGGGGCGACCAGCGGAGCTGGAGCTCGCAACAAACCGGGAGGCCAAATGATGCCATCGCCGGGCAGGCCAGGTGTCAATCAG
>LGTG01000373.1 GCA_001190015.1 Candidatus Burkholderia crenata | reverse complement strand
CTCAATGCCGGCGTCAGGCCGACTGTTTGTATGCGTGCGCTGTCGGGCGCAGGTCATTGTTTGCCGCCGTTGCGACCGCGGCCAGATCTATTGCAATAGCGACTGCTCCGAGCTTTCGCGCCAATCCAGCATGCGCGAGGCCGGCCGCCGCTACCAGCGCAGCCGCCAGAATAAAGTGACGCATCACGGTTCCGCCATGCCTGCCGCCAATGCTCTACTGGCACCGACTTCGACGACGTCGGCGGCCACATCACCGGGGCGAATTCAACTGGTCGTTGCAACATCTCGAAATTTGGAGGTGTTAAATGGGGCGACCGCGGGGCTGGGGCTGGATGCGCTTGAAGTGCACGCAGCCCACGGTTATCTGCTGTATCAGTTTCTCTCACCGCTTGCCAACCACGTACCGATGAATACGGCGGTTTGCTCGAAAACCGTATGCGTTTTCCGTTCGAAGTCTTCGACGCCGTGCATGCTGCTTTTCCGGCCAACAAACCCGTTGGCCTGCGTGTGTCGGCATCGGACTGGGTGGAGGGCGGCTGGGATCTCGAGCAGACCATCGTGTTCGTGAAGGAGTTGCAAAAGCACAAGGTGGACTGGATCGATGTGTCGTCGGGTGGCGTATCGCCGTTGCAGAAAATTCCGCTGTCACTGGGTTGTCAACTGCCGTTCGCAAAAGCCATCAAGGAAGCAACGGGCGTGAACACCATGGGCGTGGGCCTGATCGCAGCATGCCGAAGAGATCATTGAGTCGGGGGAGGCGGATCTGGTCGCGTTGGCACGCGCGCTGCTCTACAATCCGCGCTGGCCGTGGCACGCGGCCACCCAACTTGGTGCGACCGTGGAGGTGCCGCCGCAATACTGGCGCTCGCAGCCGCGCGACCAAAAAGCGTTGTTCGGTGATATCTCGTTTGGCCAACGTTGAAACAGGCGATATGAATTTATGGAGCGGTTGAACTCGTGCGCGCCTAACGTATACGATGCCGTTGTTCGCCTATGTGGTCTCACTGTAGTCTCAGTTCCGCATGGGCATCGAATGACAGTGAATTGCAGTACATGAAGCAGATGATGCACACGATGCAATGAGAAAGACAGCAACGCGGCGCCGCCTCGCATTCAGGCCGCCGCGTTTTTTTAATGCACGTTTCGGGTCGTCACTGTTCGCGAGAAACCGGGACGAGGCGAAGTTGAAGCGTCTGCTAAGCCAAACCGATTCGTTTTAAAGGATTCATTCGATGAGTTCACGTAGGGTCGCCGTCCGCCGTTCGGGCATACACGGCAAGGGCGTGTTCGCCGCGATGTCGCTCGCCAAGGGCGAACGGATTATCGAGTACAAGGGCGAACGCATTTCATGGAAAGAGGCGTTGCGACGTCATCCGCACAACCCGGACGAGCCGAACCATACGTTCTATTTCGCGCTCGAAAATGGCAAGGTGATCGACGGCAAGGTCGACGGCAACAGCGCACGCTATATCAACCATTCGTGCGCACCGAATTGCGAAGCCGAAGAGAAGGAAGGGCGCGTGTTCATCCACACGCTGCGTGCGATCAAGGAAGATGAAGAGCTGTACTACGACTACGGTCTCGTCATCGACGGTCGCGTCACGAAGAAGCTGAAAAAGGAATACGAATGCCGCTGCGGCGCCAAAAAGTGCCGCGGCACCATGCTGGCGTTGAAGAAGAAAAAGTAGGGCTTTCGTGCAGGATAGAAAAACGCCACGGCATGTTTCCTCCGTGGCGTTTTTCTATTTTCTATGCTGTTTTCAAAGGCATTCGCACGATGAAACGCGCGCCGCCTTCGGGCGCTGGAGCGTCCTCGTAGTGCACACTGCCGCTGTGCAGGACCATGATGTCGTGGACGATCGCAAGGCCCAGTCCCGCTCCGCCTTCCACGCCGTGGCCGTCGCCGCGAAAGAAGCGCTTGAACAGATCCGGTTGCTGCTCCAGCGGCACGCCCGGACCGTTGTCTTCCACTACGATTTCGCCCATCTTGCAGCCTTTTTCATCGACGGTCTGCGTCACCGTGACGGTCACGCGTGCGCCTTCGACCCGCGACGTGGGTACGTACTTCAATGCGTTATCGATGAGATTGACGATCACCTCGCGCACCAGCACGAGATTGCCGCGCACCATCAGCGAATGTTCGTTGTCGGGGTCGTCCAGACGCTGGAAGCCCAGGTCGACATGCGCGGCCAGTGCACGCGGCACCCATTCCGCGCCGGTTTCAAACGCGAGCGCAGCGTAATCGAAGTCAGTGAAACGTGCGGCCTGTTCACCCGGCTCGGCGCGAGCGAGCGAGAGCAATTGATTCGACAATCGCACGGCACGATCCGCCGATGCCCGCAGCTCCCTGACGGCGTCCAGCACCTTCGTGGGGTCCCTGGCGGTCGCTGCCTGCTCGGCATGCAGTTTCACGGCGGTGAGCGGCGTACGAAGCTGGTGGGCGGCGTCGGCTATAAATTTGCGCTGGCCGTCCAGTGCCGTTTTCAGGCGGTCGAGCAGCGCGTTCATTGCGCTTGTCAGCGGACGAATTTCGACGGGGACGAACGATTCGTCGACCGGCTCCAGCGACATGTGGGTCTGCCGGTTGAGGGTATCGGCGAGATCGGTCAGCGGGTTGAGCTGCTGATTCACCACGCGCCACACGATCACCCAGCCCGCCAGCAGCAAGAGCAGCAGCGGCATCATGATGGCCACCATGAACTCGACCGCTATCCGATACCGCGAGCCTACGCGCTGCGCGACCTCCACGACGATCGGATTGCCATGCGTCTGGTCGACGCGCACCTGCGCCGCACGCACGCTCACGCCCTGGTAGTAAGTCTCGAAGACGTAGGCGTAGTGAATCCGGCACACGTTCGTGCCGGTCAGCGGCAGATCGGGTTCGCCGGCGATCTCGCTATCGCCGTCGCTGATCCGGTAGATCAGTTGTTCGACGGGATCCGAGAACATGGCGCGGGCGAGCGGTGGCACCGTCACCGGCGCGTCGACGCCCGCCAGCTGAATTGGCTTGGAGATGGCTGTGGCGAGATCTGTCAGCGAGCGGTCGACGACGTGCTGCGTGTATTGCCACGCCAGCCAATACGCCATCAGTCCGCTCATCAGCGCAAGCAGAGACAGCGGCACGGCAAGGCGGCGCAGCAGCGAGCGCCGAAGGCTGGGCGGCACGCTTGCAGACATGGTTGTCGAGCGCGCCAGATGCAGCCAGTCGGCGCGGTCGAAACGTTCGTCGGCCGTGCGCCGGAGAGGGAATCGCAAGGTGCTGGGTAATCGCTCGTCAGGCTTGTTATGCCGTCGACAAACCGCTTACGCGGCCTGCCGGATTTCCTGCAGCAAGTAGCCGAAACCTCGCACCGTCACGATTTCCACGCGGCAGTTTTCGAGTTTCTTGCGAACCCGGTGCACGTAGACTTCGATGGCGGTGTCGCCCAAATCGCTGCCGAAGTGCGTCAGGTGATCCTGCAACTGGGCTTTGCTGACCACACGGCCGTGGCGCAGCAGCAGCATTTCGAGCACGGCGAATTCACGCGGCGACAATTCAAGCGGCTTTTCGTCGTTGAAAATGCGGCGATCGACGCCCGACAGGCGCAAGCCGCCCAGCGATACTTCCGGACGCGGTACATCGCCATGCGGGCCGCTGCGGCGCATCACGGCACGAATGCGCGCTTCGAGTTCGGCGGGTTCGAACGGCTTGAGCATGTAGTCATCCGCGCCGCTTTTCAGGCCCTGGACGCGGTCATGCAGCTCGTCGCGTGCGGTCAGGATAATCACGGGCGTATGGCGATTGCCCTGGCGGAAACGCGACAACAGCGTCATGCCGTCGATACCCGGCAGGCCGAGATCGAGAATTACCAGTTCATGGCGATTTTGCGTGAGCGCTTGCTCCGCGAAAATGCCGTCGTGGACCATATCGACGGTAAAACCGGCTTGTTCAAGGCTACTTTGGATGCCGCGCGCGATGGGGCGGTCGTCTTCGATTAGAAGGATTCGCATGGAAGTCGCTCTTATACGATGATACGATGGGTTGGGCTCGATTGTGCGGTGCGGTCGCCAGCCGGAATTGCCTACCTTTCTTTACCGCGGCGCCGTCCGAGTCATATCAGCAATCCTTTTACGCCAAACGCTACACCGCGCCTCGCTGTGCAGCGATTCTCCTGTGGCCGGATACGCCGAAATTCCCCGATCCGCGGACGCCACCCTGTGGTCGGTTTCCAGCACGTCCGCTCGGCCCCTGTGGCGACGAAACCTGTCGTTGGAAGGGATTAACGGACAGTCCAAACCGTATGCGCTGCTGATTGTACAGTGTCGGTCTGTGCCGCCAATGAACTGGAATCGTCAGAGCGTCCGAAGCATTGTGAAAAAGCTTACGCCTGCATTAGATATTATTTGCTTTCTCGTTGAAAGATTTTGTTGCCATAAACTTTCAAATGCACTTATTGTTTTCGTTTTTTCGAATAAGCGAGTTTAGACCACTTGAGGGGCGCTTATTGCGGTTTTTGAATGTCACAGATTGTAATATGGCCGTTACGCATTTGTCGCGGTAGTCAGGTTGGTAAACAGATCTCACGCCGCTGGTGTGATGGAATCGATGAATTTCGCGAGCTTTATATCGCGCTCCGTGTGAGGCCCTTCGCCGCGTGGGTGGAGAGCACGATGTCCACTTTATTGTACGCATTCGACCAGTCTGGATGGTAATCCATTTCCTGCGCTTTCTTTTATTGCCACGCGCGTCATGAAACCGAACGTCTCGTTGAAATCGGCAAACTTGAAATTTCGCTGAATTGCGCTTTTATCGGCGCTGAGCTGCCATTGTGTTAACTGGTTGAGAAGTTCGGGGAGTTCGTCAGGTGCGAATTTCTTGATCATGGGGGACCTCCTTGGTTTAAGCGGTGAGGCGCCGCGCAGTTGAACGGCGCATGCGGCCGGGAAGCCACGCGGTAAGCTTGCGTCTTTCGGCACTTCACGCAGGATATCCACATGGTCGACCTCGATCACACTTCGATCTTGCGCTGCTCGACGTTCTTCAGCGTTTCGGTCGCGCGACACATCAACAACTCGGCGAGGAAGTGCCGCTGCTGTCGCCGTCGCAAATCGGGCGCCGCTTGCAACACCACCTGGAGGCAACCGGTGTGATCGATGGGTATCGCGTGGTGCTGCGTCCCGAAAAGCTAGGGCTCGGCGTGACCGCTTTCACGAGCCTCAAGCTGAAACATCACGGCGATACCGTTATAGACCAGTTCCAGCAGCAGATCGAAGCGCTGCCCGAAGTGCTCGAATGCCATGCGACGGTTGGCGACGCCGATTAATTGTTGCGAATCGTCGCGCCGGACTTGAACGCGCTGTCTACGTTTGTCATGAAAAAGCTGATGCGCGTTCCCGGCGTAGACAGTGTGCGTTCCAATATCGTGCTGACCACATTCAAGCGCAACGGACCGCTGCCGCTGGGACATCTCGCGGCCAATCCGCCGAATTCACCGGCTGTTAAGCCGGCTCGCTCAGCAGGTCGACATACGCAACTGGCACGAGGTCGCTTGCCGCCACGCGAGCTTCGCGAACAATTCCTCCGCTTCCTTTTCGCCGCCGGCTTTGTCGTCATTCGGTGGCAAGCAGCACTTCCAGTTCGATGAAGTCGCCCAGTCCATCCACGCGGTCCAGATGAATCCGCTGGCGCCCGACGATATACAAGTGCCGCTCCTTGTTCACGATGCCGCCGCGCGTATTCAGCGCCTGGGCGAGCAGCGCGTGCATGGCTTCAGGGTTGGTGACCGGGTTGCGTGAGTAATACGAGAACGAGACCTTCGGGCCGTCGCGGTCATCGCGTTGACAGAAAATCAGTTCGGCCGGCGTGTTGTCATCAAATTGACGTAGTTTCAGGCGGCCGTTCGGCACATCGTAGAAAAAATCTTGCTGGCGGTAGATCATCGGCGGTTCGCTGGCAAGCGCTGCTGCGCGTGCCAAAGCTGGTCGAACTGATGCGCGCAAGCCTTGATTTCGATATTGTGTGCCATGTTGTGTGCCATGTTGGGGTGTCCTGTTCACGTGGGCGCCAGATGCGCGACCCTCAGACTAACAAAATTTGATGACCGTGAGATTCCTCGGTTTCGTCAGGTCACAGCCCTTCTTCGACTAGGTCGCCCATTGGTTTTCAAGCAGACGTAACGCCGCCGCGATGCCCGGCTCCTCGCGGCGCTCCGCCAGCACGATGAACGAAAGCTGCGTAGGCACCGTGACGCCTTCCACGATGGTCAGCGCATGCGCGTGCGCTTCGGCCAGCGCGATGGAATCGCGCACGAGCGTCAGTGCACGCTCGGCGTGCGGCAGGAGGGTTTCACCGTCACGTGTGAGGATCAAGTCGTGCGACGTCCGCGAAAACAGCGCGACACCGAGCGTCTCCTGCAAGTTCTTGATCTGCAGACTGACGGCGGGCTGCGACACATGCAACAGCACGGCCGAGCGCGTGAGATTGCTTTCGCGGTCGGCGGTGAAGGTGAAGGGTTTAGCAGGAGACACAGATGAAACAGGACGCGTGCAAGCTTGAGGGTGAATTCGATTACATCATTGTTGGTGCGGGAACGGCGGAGTGCGTGTTTGCCAACCGGCTGACCGAAGACGCCGATGTGAGTGTTGCTGTTGCTGGAAGCCGGCGGCAGGGATAACTACCACTGGATTCACGCCGGTCGGATACCTCTATTGCATTGGCAATCCACGCACGGACTGGCTACATAAAATAAAACGCAGGCCGAACTGGACACATTCGAACAGGGTGAATGGGGTAAGCGATTCCCCACCTTAGTGGCTGCCTGGCGTCCCGCCTGGGACGGCGTTATACCCTTCTTTGCGTTTCCGCCCGCGGTGCGCAAGGTCATTTACACCACAAATATGCCATTGAGAGCGTGAATGCCCAGCGACGCAAGATCGTCAAGACGCGAGGGCACTTCCCGACGGACGAGGCCGCGACCAAACTGCTGTGGCTGGCCTTGCGCAATATCACGGCTGACTGGAGTCGTGCAGCGCATGACTGGAAGGCAGCGATGAACCAGTTCGCGATCCTCTATGAGGATCGCTTTACCAGGATTCGTTTGTAAAATGCCATTCATGGC
>LGTG01000372.1 GCA_001190015.1 Candidatus Burkholderia crenata | reverse complement strand
CCACAAGGAGCGTTGCAATGAGCAGCCATGGTGCGAGCACCGTACGGCGCCGGGTCGGCGTGCCTGCGCACTGCCTGCCAAAACCACTCGGCGAACCCGCAATTCAGCAGCAAATTGCATGTGCAAACCTCTTGAACACTTGCTTCGGTCGTCATGACGGGGCGCTTTTCAACAGCGGGTTAGGCAGAGGATGAACAGGGCTCTATAATGACATAAATGTTATGACACAGTAGTACTGGATAGATAGCGTTGCACGCGCTGCAACGGTTTCTTATATCGGGAATGGGCGGTAAATGACGCCGGACCCAGTGGTTGGCTTGGGAGCGGTCCGACGTGACATCCCGCCGGATACGAGACATGGATTGAGGACGGTTCGAACGATCAGCCAAACACCGTTGCAGGAAATGCCCGGGAAATTTAAGGCCGCTCGAGAACGGCCTTTCGGGATCCATCCACACCTTCGCTTATCCGCCGGCTATTCGCTGGCTTTACGCCGCATGACTTTCCACAGCGCGATCGGCACGATTGCCGCGCACACGCTAACCAGCGCGATCACGTTCAGATACTGGCGAATAAACGGGATATTGCCGAAAAAATAACCCAGCAGCACGAGCAGCAATACCCAAATCAGCGCGCCGAGTATGTTGAACAATTGAAAACGCGATTCCTTCATCGCCGATGCACCCGCAACAAATGGCGCGAACGTTCCGCACGATTGGCACGAAGCGCGCGAGCACGATGGTTTTGCCGCCGTGCCGCTGGTAGAAGCCCTGCGTCTTTCGCAGCGCTTCGCGATCGAGGGAACGTTCGAGCACGGGAATGTGGGTATCGAATACCTTGGGGCCGATCGTGCGGCCAATCCAGTAACTCACCGTATTCCCGAGGATGGCCGCGACCAGCAGCACGATCAGCGCGCCGAGATCCATCGAGCCGCTCGCCGCGAACGCACCGCCGATGAACAACAGCGAATCGCCGGGCAGGAAAGGAAACACCACCAGCCCGGTTTCACAGAAAACGATCAGGAACAACACCGTGTACACCCAGGCGCCGTAGTGCTGGATGAAATACCCGAGCGATTTGTCGATATGGAAAATAAGAGTCAGGAATGACAGCAGCGTATCCAAAGGGGCCTCGATCAGGATTGAATTAGCGGGAACTTGGCGCACAGCAGCGTGCATGCGCCTCGCTGGACCGCGCAAGACAGCACCACGGCAAGCGCGTATTGGGAGACAGAACGGCGGTGAAATCGCTCAGGTGCGTGAAGCTTTATAATTGGGCATGCCCGATCCAATCGACTCATCCGACACGATTTCTCCTCCCGCCGCACGTCTGCTGCGCGCCATTCAGCTTCTGCCTGACCAGCTCATCAGCCAGATCGCGGCGGGCGAAGTGGTCGAACGGCCGGCGTCCGTGGTGAAGGAACTGTTCGAAAACGCGCTGGACGCGGGCGCGTCGAGCTTGCGGATCACGCTCGACGAAGGCGGCGTGAGGCGCATCATGATCGTCGACGACGGCTGCGGCATTCCGCCCGCCGAACTCCCTCTGGCCTTATTGCGCCACGCCACCAGCAAGATCCGCTCGCTTGCCGAGCTCGAAGCCGTGGCGTCGCTTGGGTTCCGCGGGGAAGCGCTCGCGTCGATTGCGTCGGTGGCGGAGCTTTTCATCACCAGCCGGACGGCGGCCTGTGCGCATGCCACGCGCATCGACGCCCAGACCGGCGCGATCTCGCCGGCAGCCGGAACCATCGGTACGACCATGGAAGTGCGCGAGCTGTACTTCAACACGCCCGCACGCCGAAAATTCCTGAAAAGCGAGCAGACCGAACTCGGGCATTGCCTGGAAGTGATCCGGCGCGTGGCGCTGGCGCGGCCGGACATTGCGATATCGGTGATTCATAACGGCAAGGCCGTCGAGCACTGGAACGCGTCGGACCCGTCCACGCGCGTGGCAAAAATTCTCGGCGACGCCTTCGCCACCGCGCACCTGCCGATCGACGAACGCGCCGGACCGCTGGCCGTGTACGGCTGCGCCGGCTTGCCGACTGCGAGCCGCGGCCGTGCCGACCAGCAATACTTCTTCGTCAACCGGCGTTTCGTGCGCGACAAGCTGCTGACGCACGCCGTGCGCGCCGCTTACGAGGACGTGCTGCACGGCAACCGGTATCCGTCGTATGTGCTGTTCCTGGATTTGCCGCCGGAAGCAGTCGATGTGAACGTGCATCCATCGAAGATCGAAGTCCGTTTCCGCGATTCGCGCTCGATCCACCAGTATGTGTTCCATGCCGTGCAGCGGGCGTTGGCGCGTAGCGCGGGGGCATCGCCGGAAACGACGGCCGGCGGCCACGCCGCACAATTGGAGCCAACGGGAATTGCATCGTTTAGCGCACGGCCTTACGCGGGCACGGGTCTCGGTGGTGCGCAGAGCAGCGATTTCACGCCCGGTTCCGGGCAAAAGACCGAAAGCGGCACGAACTGGCTGCGGCAATCGAGGATGACGCAAGGCAACTTGCCGGTCGCGCAGCCGCTGGCACTGTACGACGCGTTGTTCGGCCGCCGCGACGTGAACGCCAGCACGTCGCAAGGCACGACGCTCGCTGCCGATGAGCAGCCATTGGGCTTCGCGCTGGGCCAGATTCATGGCATCTACGTGCTGGCGCAGAACGCACAGGGTTTGATCATCGTCGACATGCACGCGGCCCACGAGCGCATCCTTTACGAGCAGTTCAAGAACTCGCTCGCTGACCGGGCGATCGCGGTTCAGCCGTTGCTGATTCCGGTGACGATGACCGTCGATGCCGTGGAAATGGGCGTGGTCGAGGAAGAGCGCGAAGTGCTGGAAGCGCTGGGATTCGATCTGGCGATTCTATCGCCGGGTTCGATTGCTATCCGTGCGGTCCCTGCGCTGCTGAAAGATGCCGATTTGCAGTCTTTGGCGCGGGCGGTGATTTCGGATTTGCAGGCTTACGGCGGCTCGCGGGTTCTGACCGAGCGCCAGCATGAACTGCTGGGCACGCTGGCGTGCCATCACGCGGTGCTGGCGAACCGGCGGCTGACGCTGGACGAGATGAACAGCCTGCTGCGTCAGATGGAAGCCACCGAGCGCGGCGACCAGTGCAATCATGGCCGACCGACCTGGTTCCAGTTGACACTCGGCGATCTCGACCGACTTTTCATGCGCGGCCAATGAGCGCGCGGCGGATTGCGTGTTTGCTGGGACCGACGGCATCCGGAAAGACCGCTGCTGCGCTCGCGTTCGCTCAACGCCGGCCGGTGGAAATCATCAGCGTGGATTCGGCGCTGGTTTATCGCGGCATGGATATAGGCACGACGAAACCCACGGCAGAAGAACGCGCGCTGGCGCCGCATCATCTGATCGATATCATTGATCCGACCGAGTCGTATTCGGCGGCTCAATTCCGGAACGACGCGTTACGTCTCTCCGCGGAGATTGAAGCACGCGGACGCATCCCGTTGCTGGTCGGCGGCACGATGTTGTATTACATGGCATTGACGCGTGGATTAGACGATTTGCCGGAGGCGAATCCGCGAATGCGCGCTGAACTTGACGCAGAAGCGGCGCGCGATGGCTGGCCCGCAATGCACGCGCGACTAATAGCTATCGATCCGGAAACTGCAGCACGGCTCGCGCCCAACGATTCGCAGCGGATCCAGCGTGCGTTGGAGGTCCATATGCTGACCGGGAAAACCCTATCCGCGATATTAAAAGACCCGAAAAGGAGCCAGGAAGGTGACCCTGAGTTCTATCCGATTGCGTTGGAGCCATCGGATAGAAGCGTGCTGCATCGCCGGATAGAAAAGCGCTTTGACGAAATGCTGAAGGCGGGCCTGATAGAAGAAGTCGAGGAGTTGCGCGCACGTGGCGATTTGACGCCGGCAATGCCATCGATGCGCTGTGTCGGATACCGCCAGGTCTGGGAATACCTCGACAGGGAAATCGACTACGCGACCATGCGCGATAAAGGCGTGTTCGCGACACGTCAGTTGTGCAAACGCCAACTGACGTGGCTGAGAAGCATCGAGGATCGGAAGATCGTGGATTGCGCCGTAGAGGGCTCCACCGAAGAGGCGCTGGAGCAGATTCAGATGGTTATCGAAGGATAACGGGGTCTACGCGGAAACTCGTCAAAACGCCGCATTAATCGCGTCGCGCGTTCGCCGCGCCGCTTCGGCCGCAGCGTCAGCGAAATCATCGCCCTTGCCGGCATAAATAATCGCGCGAGAAGAATTAATCAGCATCCCGCCTTTGCCCGACGAATCCCGACCGGCACGGACAGTCGCTTCAACGTCACCGCCTTGAGCGCCAATGCCCGGAATCAAAAGCGGCATATCGCCAACAATAGAACGTACGACTTCAATTTCCCGGGGAAACGTCGCACCCACGACCAGGCCTAACTGCCCGCTCGCATTCCACTTCTCGGCGGCGAGCCGTGCCATGACCTGATAAAGCGGCGTTCCATCGACCTCAAGAAACTGCAGACCCGACCCACCGGCATTCGACGTGCGGCACAAAACGATTACGCCCTTTCCGTCATGTTCCAGATACGGCTGAACCGAATCAAACCCCATGTACGGATTAACCGTGACGGCATCGGCTTTGTATCGATCAAACGCTTCGATTGCATATTGCTCGGCGGTGCTGCCAATATCGCCACGCTTGGCGTCAAGGATCACCGGCAATCCGGGATGTTCAGCATGAATATGCGCAATCAACCGCTCGAGCTGATCCTCTGCCCGATGCGCCGAAAAATACGCGATCTGCGGTTTGAACGAGCAGGCGAATGGCGCCGTAACGTCAACAATATCGCGGCAAAAGTCGAAGATCGAATCATCACGGCCGTTCAATGCGCCGGGAAACCGGGAAGGCTCCGGGTCAAGCCCGACACAGAGTAGGGACTGGGTCCGCGACCAGGCGGCATTGAGCGATTCGATGAAAGACATGGGCATCCGGGACGAAAGGGCAAATAAGCGATCCCGCATTTTAACGCGCCGCGGCCAAGAGCTAACCGTTTGTGAACGGCGGTCAGAAAGCGGCCAGATGGCGGCGTCGATCAGAAATGCGAAACGATCTTGTTCTGCAAAAC
>LGTG01000371.1 GCA_001190015.1 Candidatus Burkholderia crenata | reverse complement strand
CCAGTGGTAACCTCATGAACACGCCGGGAACCCGGGCTGCACCGCAGCTGCCCGCCGAAATCGCGATGACACCAACTGAAATACAGCTGCTTGATCAGTTGGTTAAAGATACCGCGAAGACTTCAACCGCCGAACCCCTTACACATTATACCGTTAAACTTGCCCAACTGGGTGGCTATCTGGCCCGAGCCAATGATCCTCCTCCGGGCAATATCATTGTCTGGCGAGGATTGGTAAGGCTTACAGATATCCTGCTCGGTTTCGAACTCGCCGAAAAATATGGGTAATTGCAAGGATTCCGCGGGCGCAATCAATCACCGCCGGGGCCACAGGCGCTGCTCCGCTTCGGCGAGCGTCCAGCGGCTCGTGGGCGCGACAACATGCACCGCCCCTACCGGACACGACGCTCGCCGTCAAGCACGGCCGCTGCAATCGTCATATCGCCGATAAACAACTCCTCCCGATTTGAGACATACCCGCTGAGCCGTCCTTGCGCCAGCCGCGCGTGAATCTCTCCAAGATCTGTTACGGTGTACTGCGTATGCACCACACGCTCGCTTGCCTCCTGACTCCTCCTCCTGCAACGCCACCAGATACGCCCTTTCCGACGCTGTGCAATACATAATGCGACTGTCGATCGGCATGTGTATGGGCAGGAACTTCGTACACACAAATCGTCCCACGTAGACCATCTCTACGCCATCCGGCTCCGTCAGGTTAGTCGTCGTCTCCCCTTCACATTGGTCAGCTCCGACAAGAACGGATTGGCGACATCAATCAACGTATCCGTCGCCAAATAGTTGAAGCCGATCTGCATTGCCTTCACCGCAAACTGATACCACTTTGTGCGCGGATGCTTCTTCACATACCCCAGCTTTTCCAGCGTGTAGATCATGCGCTGCGCCGAACTCTTGGTGATCGACGTGGCCTCTCGGCCACCTCCGGCAGCGTCATGGTCCGCCGCTGCGCACTGAACGCCCGCAGCACCGCGATGCCATTCGCCAGCGACTGATTAAACAACGCAACGCATCCGGCACGTCGCCGGCTATGGCAGGCACGGTTCACCTGAAGGTCCAGCTTGTTTAGGTTCATGGATTTATCCAATTGTTTAGATCGAGGCCCAGGACGGTAATGCAACACTATCATATCGAATATCGATATTAATATTTCGATTAACGATTTTTTGTCTCGAATAAGATACCAAAACCGTCATTTACCGATTTTCATCGTCGACCCTTCCCAATAAGTGGAGAGCCTCATGTTCCAGTTCGTCAAACGCTTCGCCTGTGTCCTTGCAACGGGATTGCTGCTCACGGGCGCTCCGGCCCTGTCGGTGACCACCGCCCCCATTTATGCGGTCGGGGCAACGGCCACCGGCATCCTGTTCACCTTCCTCGACGTCAAAACCAACTCGATCCAGGGCTTGCTGGTCGACGCCATTAAGGCGACCGGAAAGGCGTCGGGTTTTGACATTAACATCGAACAAACCAGGTTCTCTTCACTGATTCCGTTTCGCTGACCACGAAGAAGATCGACATCATTTCGGCCACCATGCTGAACTTAGGTTCAAGCAGTCATTGCAACACTATCATTTAGGTTGCGAATATTAACTCTTCAAACGCCTCGGCTGGTATCTTCCAATCAAAGGCTTTGCGTGGTCTGCAATTAAGCGCGTTCGCAACTGCGTCAAGTTCTTGCTCGGAGTATCGACTAATGCCGGTGCCTTTAGCAGGCTGTTGAAAAGCGCCCCGTCATGACGACCGAAGCAGTGTTCAAAAGGTTTGCACATGCAATTTGCTGCTGAATTACGGGTTCGCCAAGTGGTTTTGGCAGGCAGTGCGCAGGCACGCCAGCCCGGCGCCGTACTGTGCGGGGACCATGGCGGCTCAGGG
>LGTG01000370.1 GCA_001190015.1 Candidatus Burkholderia crenata | reverse complement strand
AACAACGCGCGCCTCCCGTGAACGCTCGCCTAACCGATGCCGACGATCCATTCTGAACACGAGCAGGCCGACAACCACGGGCTAGCAGCAACGGCCACTGGTCACTTCGCTTCTATTCAACCCAACGCCGCCGTTTAGTGTCGGACTTGCACCGCCACTAACATTGGTGCGCAACGCGTCGTAGACCGGATACGGATCGGCGTAAAACGCAGCGTCGAGTTTGCGCAGATCGAAGTCGAGAGCGCGTTCGGTCGGGGTCATGCAGGTCTCCGTCGTTTTATCGACGACCATCATAGCGTCGTGGCGCGCACGTTCGACATCGGTCGGGACCATTACAATGACGGGTCTCGCACCGTTCCCCACGCCATTTTTCTCGCTCCCCACCTGTCATGAACCTCGTCATCCAAAGCCTCGATCCGATCGCCGATACGCACCTGAAACCGCTCACCGCGCTCGCCTGCTCGCAACAGACCGAACGCGCGGACGCCGGCCGGGTGTTGCGTCTGCGCGGCGCCGATACGCTGCAGCGTCCGGATATTGACACGTATTGCCGCGCGCATCGGCTGGATTACGCGTTCATTGACCCGACGCTGCGCCTGAGCAATTTCGGCCTCCTCGCCATGGACATGGATTCGACGCTGATCACCATCGAGTGTATTGATGAGATCGCCGATTTTTGCGGGTTGAAGACAGAGGTTGCGGCTATCACCGAAGAGTCTATGCGCGGTGAGATCAAGGATTTCAACGAGAGCCTAGCGCGGCGTGTCGCGATGCTGAAGGGCCTCGATGCAAGCGCGCTGGAACGGGTTTATGAGGAACGGCTGCGCTTGTCGCCGGGCGCGAAGACCATGCTCGCGGGGGCGAAGGCGGCGGGCCTGAAAACCCTGCTGGTATCCGGCGGTTTCACGTTCTTCACCGAGAAGCTGCAGGCACGGCTCGGGCTTGATTTCACGCAAGCGATCGATTGAATTCGTCGATGGCAAGCTGACCGGGAAGGTCGCCGGCGAGATCGTCAATGCCGATGTCAAAGCACGTACGCTGCCTGAAACCTGCGCGCGACTGGGTATTGATCCGCAGCGGTCTATTGCCATGGGCGACGGGTCGAACGACCTGAAGATGATGGCGGAAGCGGGGTTGTCGGTGGCGTTCCGGGCGAAGCCGGTGGTTCGCGAAACCGCTGGCCTGGCGTTGAATTTCGTGGGACTGGACGGGTTGCTGCGGCTGTTTTGAGCGTACGTGTATCGCGAGACAAGGGAGCTGAAAAACCCAGCCCTTGTCTCGATCGGCGTCTTCAGGCTTTCAATCTCGCCAGTGCCCGCTCCAGATCCGCCCGCAGATCGGCCTCATCTTCCAAACCGATATAAAACCGTACCAGGCACGCCCTCGTGCGGCCACACCCCGGCGGTGCGCATCGACTTGATGTCATAAAGCATCGCGAGACTGTTCGCACCGCCCCAGCTCCAGCCAATCGTGAAGTTTTCCAGGGCTTCGACGAAGATATCGATTTGCGCCGGGCTATAGCGTTTGTCGAAGACCACCGAAAACAGTCCGCCCGCCCCCGTGAAATCGCGTTTGAAAAATTCGTGGCCCGGGCAATCCGCCAACGCCGGATGCAGTACCGCCGCAATTTCCGGCCGCGCCTTGGAGCCAGTGAGCCAGCGCAAGCGCTATCCGGTCATGAGCCTCGAAGAGCGAATTCAACCGGTCATTGCAACATCTCGAAATTTGGAGATGTTAAATGGGGCGACTGCGGGCTGGGGCTCACAACAAACCGGGAGGCCGATGATGCCATCGCCGGGCAGGCTAAGTGTCAATCAGTTTGAGACGAAGCAAGCGTTCTGGAA
>LGTG01000369.1 GCA_001190015.1 Candidatus Burkholderia crenata | reverse complement strand
CGTTCCTCGCCGCGCCGGCCGAACGGTTCGTCGGGCCGCACACCGCCCACAGCTCGGCGCGATGGCGAACGTTCGCCCCGGATGGCCTCACGCCCGGCAGCCAGAAATACGCCGTCTATGTGCTGCGCGCCGCGTTCGACTGGCTCGTGAAGGTCCGGGTATCTAGCTCTGGCAATCCGTGGGAAGCCGTCGCGGACCCGGCGACGATTACACGTGAACACGCGATGCGCATTGAACGGACGTTCCCCTTGTAGCTGTGGGCCAGGGTGCGGCAGGGACTGGCCGATCGCGGCCAGAGTCTAGGGCCGTCCGGCCCCCGATGGCGCGCGGCGGCCGCGGCCATCTTCATCATGGAAGACTCAGGGCTGCGCATCACCGAGGCCTCGTTCTCACGCCGCGAGCGGTTGCGGTATGTGGTTGCCGACGCCGGCCGCGCAGCGCCGCCACGATGCCGGGGCGTCGAACCTGGCAGGCTACTCGAGCAATGGACTGCGCGGACTGGTGAGCAGGGCGTTCGACCAGCTGCAGGGCATCCTCGACCTGACCGACGACGAGCGCCGGCACCTGGCTGGCTCGACACCGCACGCGCTGCGACACACGTTCGGCACGCAGGTGGTCGCAACCGTGCCGCCCGACGTCGCGCAGAAAGTACTGGGTCACGGCGTCGCTGACGACCACCACGATCTATGCACAGGCCGAGACGAAGCGGGTCCGGCGCGCGAACAGGCCGGTTATTTTGAGTAGATGCAGGCGCTGACGACATCGGCGACGGCGAAGGCCGGCTCCGTGGAAGACACGTTGGAATCCGGTTACGAGGTAACGCCACCACCGGTGACTCCCGCCGGAGATACCGAGCCGGTCGAACAGATTGCCAGGGTCCGGCTGACGCTGCAGGTTCAGGTGCCAGCCGGTCGTTCCCCCAGGGGGACCTCCTCCGGGGCGCGGGCCGAGCGAGTGCGCGGCGAGCTCGAACACTGGATCCTCGAGGTAGGTGATGCGGAAACCGTCGAACCAGGCGTGGTCCTGCTGGCGATCCCCTACGGACAGGAGAGATCCTGCTCGACATGGAGGTCGAGATCTCGATCGAGGCGCAGGACCGGAACTGCACCTGCGCGATCGACGCGCAGTGGGGCAAGCGTCGCTGGACGCACTCCGGGTTGCCTGATGAAAGGTCGACAGCGCGCGCCGAAGAAAGTCCCCCTGGGGGGTGTCGCGTGTCCGGATCGGGGGGGGGGGGGGGGGGGGGGGGGGGGGGGGG
>LGTG01000368.1 GCA_001190015.1 Candidatus Burkholderia crenata | reverse complement strand
CGTTCCTCGCCGCGCCGGCCGAACGGTTCGTCGGGCCGCCCACAGCTCGGCGCGATGGCGAACGTTCGCCCCGGATGGCCTCACGCCCGGCAGCCAGAAATACGCCGTCTATGTGCTGCGCGCCGCGTTCGACTGGCTCGTGAAGGTCCGGGTATCTAGCTCTGGCAATCCGTGGGAAGCCGTCGCGGACCCGGCGACGATTACACGTGAACACGCGATGCGCATTGAACGGACGTTCCCCTTGGGCCAGGGTGCGGCAGGGACTGGCCGATCGCGGCCAGAGTCTAGGGCCGTCCGGCCCCCGATGGCGCGCGGCGGCCGCGGCCATCTTCATCATGGAAGACTCAGGGCTGCGCATCACCGAGGCCTCGCTCTCACGCCGCGAGCAGTTGCGGTATGTGGTTGCCGACGCCGGCCGCGCAGCGCCGGCACGATGCCGGGGCGTCGAACCTGGCAGGCTACTCGAGCAATGGACTGCGCGGACTGGTGAGCAGGGCGTTCGACCAGCTGCAGGGCATCCTCGACCTGACCGATGACGAGCGCCGGCACCTGGCTGGCTCGACACCGCACGCGCTGCGACACACGTTCGGCACGCAGGTGGTCGCAGCCAACGTGCCGCCCGACGTCGCGCAGAAAGTACTGGGTCACGGCGTCGCTGACGACCACCACGATCTATGCACAGGCCGAGACGAAGCGGGTCCGGCGCGCGAACAGGCCGGTTATTTTGAGTAGATGCAGGCGCTGACGACATCGGCGACGGCGAAGGCCGGCTCCGTGGAAGACACGTTGGAATCCGGTTACGAGGTAACGCCACCACCGGTGGCTCCCGCCGGAGATACCGGGCCGGTCGAACAGATTGCCAGGGTCCGGCTGACGCTGCAGGTTCAGGTGCCAGCCGTTCGTTCCCCCAGGGGGACCTCCTCCGGGGCGCGGGCCGAGCGAGTGCGCGGCGAGCTCGAACACTGGATCCTCGAGGTAGGTGATGCGGAGACCGTCGAACCGGGCGTGGTCCTGCTGGCGATCCCCTACGGACAGGAGATCCTGCTCGACATGGAGGTCGAGATCTCGATCGAGGCGCAGGACCGGAACTGCACCTGCGCGATCGACGCGCAGTGGGGCAAGCGTCGCTGGACGCACTCCGGGTTGCCTGATGAAAGGTCGACAGCGCGCGCCGAAGAAAGTCCCCCTGGGGGAGA
>LGTG01000367.1 GCA_001190015.1 Candidatus Burkholderia crenata | reverse complement strand
CCTCAGCCGCTGGGCAAGACAATTGGCCGGATCCGGCAGACGGTCTATCGCGGCATCAAGCGCGTTGACCAGCACTTCCGAATGCCAAGCGTACTGCTACAAGGAGCGTTGCAATGAGCCGCCATGGTGCGAGCACCGTACGGCGCTGGGCCGGCGTTCCTGCGCACTGCCTGCCAAAACCACTCGGCGAACCCGCAATTCAGCAGCAAATTGCATGTGCGAACCTCTTGAACACTGCTTCGGTCGTCATGACGGGGCGCTTTTCAACAGCCTGCTAGAGAGACCCAATAAATGGCTCGTCAGCAATTCGACCTGATTGTCTTCGACTGGGACGGCACCTTGATGGATTCCACGGCGCACATTAAGTGCAGCATTCAGGTGGCGTGCCGCGACCTGAGCCTGCCCGTTCCCGCCGACGAAGCGGCAAGCTACGTGATCGGCCTGGGGCTGCGCGACGAGGGTTACCTGCTGGCGCTCGCAACAGGCAAAGGCCGTGTAGGCCTGAACCGCGCGCTGGACCAGTTGCGCCTGACAAGCCTCTTCGACGGCACGCGTTGCGCCGACGAAACGTTTCCCAAGCCGCATCCGGCCATGCTGCACGAACTCACGCGCGAACTCGGGCAGGACGTGAGCCGCACCGTAATGATCGGCGACACCACGCACGACCTGCAGATGGCGAAGAATGCCGGTGCGGCAGCGGTCGGCGTGACGTACGGCGCGCATCCGGCGAAGTCGCTGCAAGCGCTGGAGCCGTTGTTCGTGGCTGAAAACGTGACGTCGCTGGGGGACTGGCTGCGGGAGCATGCATGACAGGAACGCTGCTGGAGCCAGTGCGAATCTGCGCGTCGGAAGAGCTGGTCGACGGCGGCGACGGCGTTTATCACAACGCGGTCGACAAAGGCGGTGAAGCTACGGTGTTTTTCGTCCGTTACGACGGCAAACCCTTTGGCTATCTCAACCGCTGCGCGCACGTGCCCATGGAGATGGACTGGTCCGGAGGCAAGTTCTTCGAGAGCTCCGGCTTATACTTGATGTGCGCGGCTCACGGCGCTACAAGGCGCTATTTACGAGCCGGACACGGGAAAATGCGTTGGTGGTCCATGTCGCGGCGCGCGTTTGCGGCGGGTGGCAGCGGAAGATCGCGACACACCCGAAGGCCGTGCCGTCTTCTGGCTTCCCGACGAAGATTTCCGTCCGGCTTGACCGTTCTCGCGGCTTGAAACATACCCGCTCTTCATTTTCAATCAGTCAACCAGGCGACGCATGTCCGATCAAATTCCCACCGATTCCGCGGAGGCGCGTCCCGTGCCCACCGGCGACAACTGGGAGCAGCGCGCCGCGCTCGAACGTATCGAGCTCGCGGCCATCAATGAACAGCGCGCCGCGCGCCGTTGGCGGATATTTTTCCGCTTTGTTTTCCTTGCGATCCTGGCGATCGCGGTCTGGAGCGCGTTCAATTTCACCAGCGACAAAGTCGCAAAATCGGCGCGCTATACGGCGCTGGTTGAACTGGAAGGCGAATTCCTCGAATGGCGACGCAAGCGCGGACAACGTGAACGCGGCGCTCGACAGCGCGTTTGAAGACGACGGCACGGCTGCGGTGATCCTTCGTTGCAACAGCCCTGGCGGCAGTCCGGTGCAGGCGGGCATCATCAATCGTGAGATCAAGCGTTTGCGGGCGAAATATCCGTCAAAGCCGCTGTATGTGGGTGTGGGGTGGGCGACATGTGCGCGTCGGGCGGTTATTACGCCGCGGCGGCGGCCGACAAGATCTACGTCGACAAGGCGAGCATTGTCGGGTCAATTGGCGTGCTGATGGATGGTTTCGGCTTTACGGGCCTGATGGACAAGCTTGGGGTGCAACGCCGGCTGCATACGTTGGGTGCAAACAAGGGCGCGTTCGATCCGTTCTCGCCTGAGCTGCCGGCCATAGATGCTCACGCGCAGGAGATTGCTTGACCAGATTCATCAGCAATTCATCGATGCCGTCAAACAAGGCCGGGGCAATCGGCTGAAAGAGTCGCCCGATGTGTTCTCGGGCATGTTCTGGACGGGTCAGAAGAGCGTGGAACTGGGTCTCGCCGATGGTTTCGGCGACGCCGATTACGTTGCGCGCGAGATCGGCAAGCAGCCGGGCGAATTCAACCGGTCGTTGCAACATCTCGAAGTTTTGAGGTGTTAAATGGGGCGACCGCGGAGCTTGAGCTCGCAACAAACCGGGAAGCCAATGATGCCATCGCCGGGCA